>JBKJOA010000185.1:0-2882 GCA_046593365.1 Limisphaerales bacterium | reverse complement strand
CAGCATGAAAACTTTGGTGGAAAATTTTGGCCCCGCACCGCGTGCGTTTTTGATTATCCCGATCGTCGGAGCCTTTTTAATTGATTTTCCAAACGCGCTCATCATCACTCTTTTCCTCAACCTCGCGAAGTGACCGGTGGGATTTGCCTCGTTGCGACCACAACGGTTGCGTTAGAGGGAAGCACGCGCCCTGCGGAACAAGACGGACGACACTGGAAAACCGGGAAAGGAAAAAGAGCAGAGGCTTTTAAAGAAAGAAGAAAAAACGTTCAACGACCACTGCGCTATTGACAACCCTCATAGGCGCTGCAGCGATTGGTTAGCACTCCAACCACCTCCGAGGTGGAGCAATGACACAAGAAACTGGCTTGGCTTTGGTTTCATTTTGCGCTTTAAAAAAGTTCGACGGGTGGCGGCACTGTAAACCGGCCTGCCACTGGTGCTCTATCAAAGCCCGTTGGTTAGCGTGGTTCCCGGGCCGCCGTGCAAGTCACTGGTGAGAACGTTTGGCGTTTGCGCGCCGATCGTTCATCCCGATTAAGAGACTGCTCACTTGCTCCAACACGCCTGGGGCCGCTCGCCCGTCACTCACATCAACGAAAGGAACCTTATGCCCGTCCGCAAAAAAGTGACAGCAAAAATTAACACCCAACTCCCCTCCCTCCATCCGCACGCTGGCGGCATCGACATCGGCGCCACGCAAATCCAGGTCGCCGTCCCGCTCGATGCCGACCCCAGACCCGTCCGCACCTTCACCACCTTCACCGATGACCTTTTGCTCATCCGTGATTGGCTTAAACAATGTGGCGTCCGAACCGTCGCGATGGAATCGACCAGCGTCTATTGGATTCCACTCTTTCAAATCCTCGAAGCCGCGCAGATCGAAGTCTGCCTGGTCAACGCCCGCCACGCCAAAAATGTTCCCGGCAAAAAGACCGACATCTCCGATTGCCAGTGGCTGCAATATCTCCACTCCGTCGGCTTGCTGCGTTCCAGCTTCCGCCCGCCCGAAGCGATCTGCGCGGTGCGTTCGCTCCTGCGCCATCGCAACACGCTCGTCCGTTACGCCTCCGACCATGTCCGCCATCTGCACAAGGCGCTCACGCAAATGAACCTCCAGATTCAAAACGTCATCAGCGACCTGACCGGCGTCACCGGCCTGCTCATCCTCGAAGCCATTCTCACCGGCGAACGCGACGCGCAAAAGCTTGCCGCCCTGAAAGACCATCGCATCAAAGCCAGCCGCGACACCATCGCCCGCAGCCTGCAAGGCGACTGGCGCGCTGAACACCTCTTCGTCCTGCAACAAGCGCTGGACACCTGGAAACATTACCAGCAACTCATCGCGCAATGTGACCAGCAGATTGAACGCGACCTCGGCACTTTCGAGGGCAAACCTGCGGCGCAACCCTTGCCCGCCGCCGCCACCTCGCACCGAAAGCCGCAACGCAACGAGCCCAAGTTCGACGCCCGCGCCGAACTGCACCGGCTCTGCGGCGTGGATCTCACCCAGGTTCCCGGCGTGCAGGTCAACACCGCACTGGTTCTGCTCACCGAACTGGGACCCGACTTCGTCCAGCGTTTCCCCACCGCCAAACATTTCGGCTCCTGGCTGGGGTTGTGTCCCGACAACCGCATCACCGGGGGCAAAATCCTGAGCAGCAAAACCCGCGAGGTCAAAAGCCGGAGCGCCGAAGCCTTGCGCCTGGCCGCGCAGAGTCTGTGGCGTGCCAAAAATTACATGGGCGATTGCTTCCGAAGGTGGAAGGCGAGATTGGGCACCGCCAAAGCCATCACCGCCATGGCCCATAAACTGGCCAGGATTACCTGGCACATGATCAAGTTCCACCAACCCTACGACCCGACCATCTGGGCGGCCGCCGAAGAAAAAATGAAGAAGAAAAAACTCCACCGCCTCGAACAAACCGCCGCCACCCTCGGCTACAAACTCATATGCGCCCCAACGACTTAGACGCCTAGTTTCTTAAGAGACGGCAGGTTATTGGAAAGGGGCTTCATATACACCGAACACTCTCTGCTTATACTTCTGCCCCGAGTCGAGATCCAGCTGGGTGAATTCCACAACTTGCCCGTCTTCAGCGAAGAACAGCTCACTGCCCCGAGTAAACTCTCGCCCACCAATGACCGATGGCGAGGCGAGAACCGCCGCACTGAGTCGACCTGAGGGATAAAACCAGATATTGAACTCCGCCGCACAGTGTAAACCATCGATTGTTCGGTCGGTCGGCAGATGATGGGAGTGCTCAATTAACTGGCCGTCCTCGTCCAATGTGACGCGAGTTCCGGCAGACACGGTCAACTCAACGAACGTCTGGCTCGCAGCCAATGTGGCATTGAGCAGTGCGCCACTCTCATGTAAATAGAGGATGCCAATAGCGCAGGTCACGGTGCCGACAATTGTCTGACGGGACAGCCACGCTAACCGTAACCGACCGCTGGAAAAAAACACTACGCTGTGCCCGCCGGCACACGGCAGCCCCTGAATAATAGAGTCGCGGGCAAGTATCGCGTCATGAATTGTTCCGTCCGGGAACGTCTCAGCGTCCTCGGGCAGATATTCAATTTCATTTTGAATCATACTCGCGCAGCCGCTTAACATGTAAGTGGGCCGCAAAAAAGGCTTCCTTCCAGCCTATGACTTGTGTTTCGCAGGCTATTTCGGTTTTCACTTGCAGCGACCTTAGGGTTTTGGCTGGATTCCAGCCAGCCCTTTTTATTGTGACACCGGGAGTCGGCGCAGTCTTCAGGGCTGACGCATATCGAAAATATTTTGATTTTTGAATGTACCAAGTAAATCCAATGGGTAGTTAAGTGGGGATTGCAAAAACACTCCGACTTAAAGAACGTCACAAAAACCCAGT
>JBKJOA010000013.1:0-19243 GCA_046593365.1 Limisphaerales bacterium | reverse complement strand
TCGTTTCGAACGGGAAACCAAAGATGACCGCGCGGCCTCCACCGGCCGAACCATCATATTGAATCGCGGCCGCTCCACCGGTCCCACCAGAATAATTGATTGCAGCGAAAACGCCGGACCCGAATGGCGATAGAACGTCCGGTGTTTGCACCCAGTAAATGCCTTTGGTTCCGTTGTCCACGGTGATGTTGGAACGGCCGGCGAAAATTCCTCCTGCCGCAGCCGTGCCGTCATAGCTGGCGGAATTGTCGGCAGAGAACGATGCGTGCAGTTGATTATGCAGGAAGGCGCGGTCTGCTGCGGTCGGGCCTGAAGCGCGATCAAGGTCATTTGCCACATCAGCACCGGACACAAAGAGATTTCCTCCGGCGGCGAGGAATGCAATTATCTTTGTCTGCTCAGCACTGCTGAATGTTTCGCTGCCCGTCGTCTCATTACCACAGGCCCAAATGACGATGGAATAATTCGTCAAAGTCACTTGGTTGTTGATGATGGCTTCATTCTGGCAGGAATCAAAAGCGCGTCCGAAGGCGGCGATGGATTTGCCATGTTGCACCACGTAATCAAACGCATTGTTCCAGCGCGGAAAGACTCGCTCAATGCTGCCGCTGTTTCCAGGCGGATCCCAACTTTGCCCCGTCACGTTGTGTCGGAGATTGAGCGTGCGATCAAAGCGATCAAATCCATTCACCACCAGCACGCGAGGCGCGGCGGAAACGGATGGGGCGCGACAACCAACGACTTCCGAGGGCATGGATTCACCGCCGGCGTTCGACGCCGTGACACGGAAATAATAATCGATGTCCGCACCAAGATTCGTGATCGTAAAACTTGTGACATTACCTACAGAAATCGGATTTCCGAAACCGTAACCGTTGGTCGAACGGTAAATAAAATAGTTCGTTGAATTTTCGCTGCCGCCGAGAGCCACTGGAGCCGTCCACGCTAGAGCAATCTGGCCACCCGCTCCCGCGATGGCGCGGAGATTGGTCGGCGCTTCAGGGAGGAAAGCCAAGGGCGGCGGATTAGTAGCATCAACCTGGTTAAAGAACTTGATAATCGTATGCATGGAAGCTTTGCCGATCGCCGCGCGCGCCTTCGGGTCCCTCATGAGCATCGCATCCTCGGCAACATCGTGGAATCCGACTTCAAGAATCGTCGCATTCATCTCGTTATTGAAATAACTACTGGAAATCTCTCCATACCCCCCAGTGAAGGTGTAGGTGGTGCGGTTGGCCCAGGAAAGTTCCAGGGGGGGAGACCCCAAGGATCTGAGATCCGTATTGATCTCTTCTCCGCCGATTTGAGCCAACAAAGCCTGGTTCGGCGTGGAATCGCCCGTAATCAGACCAATCGCTCCACGGCTATTGCAACAATTAGAATGGAAGCTGATGTGAATACGATCATGAATATCTCCACCGCCTTCACGATTCATCTCGGCAGACATTTTCCCCGGTGAAGACCAGCTGTCGCTTATGTCATCGCCGCTGCCTTCGTAAAGAGCATTGGTCTGTCCTTGCGCGAGATTGGCCTTGACCCAGTAACGCATGTTTTCATCTTCGCGCGGGTAGCCCGAAACGCCACCACCTTGATCGACCGATCCCATGCCGTTGCCGAAGCGGATCGCGTCAGCGATAATCACACTACCCGTGGCTGAACCGCGCAAATTGCTGATGACCACGGAGCCAGCCGCTGCGTTTGCGCCCGTGTTAAAATAGTATTCGCCGAGAAAAACCCAGCCGTTGCCCACCATGTGATGCGGAATGCGGATTTGCGATTCACCGCCAGTATGGCGAATACGATATAACTGATCACCCCGGTCAGATCCGTGGCGCGTCCAGCAATAAACCGGATAATATCCCGCAACCGGAATGGCTGGGGTATAAGTTGCCGTGGCTGTTTCTGACGCATTGAAGGAAGTAAAGCGATACGGGACATTTCCTGGGCTGCCCCAAAATATGGTCGATGTGCTATCAGTCCAGGAGCCAGCGAACGCCACTCCCGCATCGTCATTGTCAAGAATCACCTCGTTGGTTTGATGGCCAAGCGGACGCATCGAAACAACCGTCGCGCCAGCATTGAAACAATAAGCAGCGAAGAAATTTAACTGGTCGAGGTTGCCATAGTCTTCATTCATTTCATTACCCACACCTCTTTGCAATTGCCAATATGTCGGATCGAAGGTCCACCCGTGTCCGCTGTTCATAAAAACGATTTTACCCGAGAGCGCCCCCGCAACTTGTTGGGCTGAAGGCGCAATTGCAGCAAACGACTGAAGTGTCGGCGAGTCAGGAGCAGCCTTGACGGTATTGGGTTCAGACCAATCAGGAGACAAAATGCTTTTCAAATCCGGCTCGTTCAGCGCGACGTGGGCTTCGCTGTTAGACCACGACGCCAGCGCAAACTGGTTTACAATAAACAACATCGCGGCAATCACAGGGATTCCACGCAAAAAAACAATTAAACGCATATAATTATTTGCGAATGAATAAAAAATTACTATGGGCGGAATTACGACAATACTCAAGCGCTTTGGCTAAAAATTAAGCCTTTCGGAACCATTCGCATCCGAAATGAATTCCCAAAGCAAATCTCCGCCGCCCTACTTGACCGATCTTTGCTTATTGAAAGTGAAATTTGCACTCGGGCGTTGACGCGTTGCGGTCTCTCCATAAAATGCGCAATCCTATGGACAAAACAAAAGCAGCTCAGACCAAGAACATCACTTCCTTTTCACAGGAGATGCGCGTGTTCCCGCCGCCGAAAGAATTTTCTAAACGCGCCCATATCAAATCGATGGCCGAGTACCGCAAGCTCTACCGCGAATCGATCAAGTCTCCGGAAAAGTTTTGGGCCAAACAAGCCACGAACGAATTGGTCTGGTTTGCGCCTTGGAAAAAAGTTCTGCAATGGAAAGTGCCCCACGCAAAATGGTTCGTGGGCGGCAAGCTCAACGTCAGCTACAACTGTCTTGATCAACATCTCAACACTCCAACGGCCAACAAGGCGGCATTGATTTGGGAAGGCGAACCTGCTTCCCCGGGACGAGTCGGCGAAGAGCGGGTCTTTACTTACAAGCAGTTGCATCGCGAGGTTTGCATGTTTGCCAATGTGCTGAAGCGCAATGGAATCAAAAAAGGCGATCGCATCATTATTTACCTGCCGATGATTCCGGAAGCGGCCATTGCGATGCTCGCCTGCACCCGCATCGGCGCGATTCATTCAGTGGTGTTCGGCGGGTTTAGCGCCCAATCGGTGGCGGACCGAATTCTCGATTGCCAGGCAAAAATGGTGATTACTTCTGATGGTGGCTTTCGACGTGGCTCCATCGTTCCATTGAAGAAAAACGTGGATGAAGCGTTGACGATTAAAGATGCTCAAGGGGCTTCGCTCACCAAAACCATTGAAAAGGTGATCGTTGTCCGGCGTGCAAACAACGACATCCATATCGAAGAAGGGCGCGATGTCTGGTGGCATCGCGAGTTGGAATACGTGGATGCAAATTGCCCAGCGGAAAAAATGGATAGTGAAGCGCCCCTGTTCATTCTCTACACCAGTGGTTCAACAGGTAAGCCCAAAGGGATTTTGCACACCACGGGCGGTTATTTGCTCGGTGCGAAGATGACGAGTAAATACGTTTTTGATTTGCAAGAAACCGATGTGTATTGGTGCACTGCGGACATTGGGTGGGTAACGGGACACAGCTATGTGGTTTACGGGCCTCTGGCTAATGGCGCAACAAGTCTCATCTACGAAGGCGCGCCAAACTTCCCGGAGCCGGACCGCTTCTGGCGCATCATCGAAAAATATGGGGTGACGATTCTTTACACTGCGCCGACGGCGATTCGCGCGTTTATGAAATGGGGTGTGGAGTGGCCTAAGAAACACAATCTCACTTCGCTCCGCTTGCTGGGTTCAGTTGGGGAACCGATTAATCCCGAGGCATGGATATGGTATCACGAAGTCATCGGAGGAAAGCGTTGCCCAATCGTGGATACCTGGTGGCAAACCGAAACCGGTGGAATTATGATCAGTCCCCTGCCCGGTGCGACACCCACCAAACCCGGAACAGCAACTCTGCCTTTTTTTGGAATCGTGCCAGAGGTCGTGGATGATCAGGGCAATGCTGTCCCGAAAAATTGTGGCGGTAAACTCGTATTGCGCAAACCGTGGCCGAACATGCTGCGCGGAATTTGGGGCGACCCAAAACGGTTCGTTGAAACATATTGGAGCGAAGTCAAGGGCAGTTACTTTACCGGCGATGGTTGTCGGCAAGACAAAGATGGTTACTTCTGGATCGTAGGACGTATTGATGACGTTTTAAACGTAGCCGGTCATCGCATCGGCACGGCTGAGATAGAAAGTGCCCTGGTGAGCAATCCGAAAGTGGCAGAAGCGGCTGCGGTGGGACGTCCCGACGAATTAAAAGGTCAGGCACTGGTCGTCTTTGTCACATTAAAAACGGGTGTGAAAGCCTCGCGCTCCTTGCGCGACGAATTACGCAATCACGTCGCCAAAGAAATCGGCCCGGTAGCCAAACCCGATGATATTCGTTTTGCGGAGGCATTGCCAAAAACGCGTTCAGGCAAAATCATGCGGCGCCTGCTTAAACAAATCGCATCCGGCATAGAGATCAAAGGGGACACCACAACGCTGGAAGATTTGAGTGTTCTGGCAAAGTTGAGCAGCAGCGACGAATAGCCATGAACACGAAGACCTGCGCAGGGATTTTCTCTACAGTCACAAGATCAACTACCATCCTGTTGTGTGTCGGCCTTTCCACTGTTTCGGTGAGTGCGGAAACGAGTGCCCTTGTTAAATCAGATGAAGTGCGCACCTCGCACATCAAAGATTTACTTCGTGAGGTTCCGCTCATTGACGGGCACAACGATCTTCCGTGGCAATATCGCAAACTCGGCAACGCCATGAGCTCGATTGATCTGACCAAAGACACCAGCGGAATGAAGTTGGTCACCGATTTTCCGCGTTTGAAGGACGGCTGCGTAGGGGGACAATTTTGGTCGGTTTACATTCCACCAACGATGCTGGGATCAGTCGCAGTTCGCGCAGTGCTGGAACAAATTGATGTGGTTCACCAAATGGTGGCGCTCTATCCAAATCATCTGGAACTGGCGCTGACTGCGGATGATATCGAGCGCATTCACCTGAAAGGGAAGGTAGCCTCTCTTATTGGGATGGAAGGTGGACATTCGATCGACAATTCCCTCGCAATGTTGCGGATGACTTACGCCTTGGGCGTTCGTTACATGACTTTAACTCACACCAAGTCACTTGATTGGGCGGATGCTGCCGGTGACCAACCTAAGGCGCACGGATTGAGTAAGTTTGGCGAGAGCGTGGTCCACGAGATGAATCGCCTCGGGATGTTGGTGGATGTTTCTCATGTGTCAGACGAAACCATGGAGGCCACCATCAAGGTGAGCAAAGCGGCAGTCATCTGTTCCCATTCCTCTGCCCGCGCGCTGTGTAATGTTCCACGCAATGTCCCTGATGACTTATTGAAACAAATTGCAGCACATGGTGGAGTAGTTATGGTGAACTTCGTTCCGGGTTTTCTCACTGAGAAGGGAAGGCTTCACGCGGCAGACGAACAGGCGGAAGAAGATCGACTGGAGAAACTTTATGGAAAAGACGCACAGAAAACCCAACCTTTAATTGAGAAATGGAACAAGACGCATCCGGCACCGCTACCCACGTTGAACGATGTTGCCAACCACATGGATCATATTCGCAAGGTGGCGGGAGTGGATTGCCTGGGTATCGGTGGCGACTACGAGGGCTTTAGCCATCCACCCGTCGGATTGGAGGATGTCTCCTGCTATCCAGCGTTGCTGGCTGAGTTATCCCGCCGCGGTTACAGCGATGATGAAATCAAAAAAGTCGCGGGATTGAATTTGCTTCGGGTTTTACGTTCAGCGGAAACGGTTGCGGCAGAGCTAAAGGCCAAAAAAACCAACTAGGTTGGATGCTTCAAGGTCTCAACTTCAAGACGAGAAAATCGCTCTCACCTGATGAGGTTTGCTTCCCACCGCCGAAATCAGTCGAACCGGAGAATGTTCCAGCGATAATCACGTTATCACTCGCATCATGGCAAAGCCCAAAACTGTTGGCAGAACCTGGGGAGCCAAAGGATTTTGACCAGAGCTGAGTTCCTTCCGAAGAAAATTTCGTAACGAAAATATCAGTCAAGGCGTTATTCGTTTCAATTTGGTTGAGCGAATCAGCCACTTTCAAATGACTTCCGGAAACAGATACATTCCCCTTGCTGTCCACTGTCACAGACTCGGCTAACGATGAGGGCGCATCAATTTGTTTAGACCAGAGGTAAGAGCCGGGTTGTAAGCTCATGGCTCCTGTAAACTTCGCGAGGTATGAAGACTTGCCTCCGCTAACATTATCCACAGAAGATCCTGTTATGAAAACATTTCCCTGATTATCGATAGCGAGACCATTGCCTGAATTATTTAGCTTATTAGACCATATAGGCAACCCGGCCTTCGAAAACATGACTGCAAACCCGTTTACATCCTCGCCAGAAAGCAAACCTCCACCAAAATCTACGCCTCCGTGAAATTCACCACTTATCGCGATGTTCCCTAGTAAGTCAATTGCCATTGATTTGACTTCGTCATCGGCGATGCCGCCAAACTGTTGCGACCAGACATGTTGGCCGTTGGCGCTTGAAAGTTTGGCAACGAATATGTCTTTTGCACCGCTTGCAATAAGACTATTTTCTGCGGAATCGCCAAAGTTGATCGAACTTGTGAAAACACCAACCAGCCCAATGGTATCCTCATGCAAAGCAATCGAATTGACAGAGTCATCTCCTACGCCACCAAATGACCTGGCCCAAAGCTGAACACCGTCAGCCGAGTATTTGCTCACAAAGCCGTCGGCAACTCCTGAAGCGCTCAACAAAACTGAATCAAAATCTACGGTGCCAGAAAAACTGCCGCCGAGATAAATATTACCGGCCTCGTCCAAAGCAACCGCTTTAGCCTGGCCTGTTCCACTTAACCACTTCGACCAGATTGATTTGCCAGCGGCAGAAATTTTTTCGAGGTAAACAGAGCCACCGATGCTCCCTGCCGCCAGAACAGATCCTTCCGCATCTACCGCAACAGCTCTGGCCAAATCGTCATTGGTGCCACCGAGAGTTGACGACCAAAGAGTAGAACCGGGGGCGGGAGCATATTTCAAGGGAGCAGAGATGCCTGTGCCAGCCTGAATGATTGTAAGTGTATCTTGAACTGTAAGCGTGGCGTCCAAAATTTTGATGGTGCCGCTGCGAGTCGAGTTGTTTGTATTCGGTCCCACCGTATATTCGATGAAGGAATTACCGCTTCCACTCAAAGGATTGATTCCGCTGATCCAGCTTACGTCGGCCTGGGCAACCCAGGTTGAATTTGCCGTCAAAGAAACATTACTGCTTCCGCCACTTGCTGGAAAGGTGCTTGAGGTTGGCGAAACCCAGTAAACAGGCACTACTCCAGTCTGGACAATTCGTAACGATTGTTGAACCACCCCGTTTCCATCCAGAATCATTAGGTAGCCGGTGCGCCCATCCGTAGCTATGTTGGAATTAACAGTATATGCGATAGTGGCATTGGTGCTTCCGCTGGATGGGATAATCGCATTGATCCAAGGGACATCACTCACCGCGGTCCAGTTGCATCTGGCGGTAAGGTTAACCGAAACTCTTCCGCCACTTGATGGAAACAAAAGGTAACTTGAACTGAGAGAGTAATTGCCCGGCATGCCTGCTTGCGTGACGAGCATCGTTCTTTTCAGCATTTGATTGGCATCAAAAACTTTGATTAGACCACTACGAGAACTACAACTATTATTTTCCGCCACTGAATAGTTGATCGTGGCGTTGCCAGGTCCACTTACGGGTAAAAGACCAGAGATCCAATCCACATCCGTCTGAACGATCCAGCTGGCTGAAGCGGTTAATTGCACATTGCTGCTTCCAGCAGAGGAAGTAAAACTAGCATTGGTCGAACTTAAAAAATATCCCGCAGCGCCACTTTGAGTCACTGTCAAGATCTGCTGCACCGCAGAATCAGCGCTCAAAATCCTAATCGAACCCATTCGTGACAGGGGGTTGGTGTTCGCCAGAATCGAGAAGCCAATCGTTGCATTACCGCCACCACTGAGTGGAGAAATACTGGTGATCCAGCCCGCGTCCGTTTGCACTGTCCACGGAGCCGTGGCCGCGAGCAGAACGTTACTGCTGGCGGCGGTCGGGCCGAAGGTCGCGCTGGTGAAACTGAGCGAGTGAGTGATTGGAGCGGCTGCTTCAAACACCACTAACGTTTGTTGAACGGCGGAATTTACATCTAAAACTTTGATGGAACCGGTTCGAGACGCATGATTGGGGTTAGGCTGAACGGTATAACCAATAGTTGCGCCGGCACCCCCGCTCAAAGGTGCGATGTTCGCAATCCAGTTCACATCCGCTTGCAAACTCCACCCAGACGTGGCCGTGAGCAGAACGTTGCTGGTTCCACCGTTAAATGAGAAATTGGCGTTTGATGAACTCAATACATGAGTGGGTGGAACGCCGTCCTGCGTCACGGTGAAGGTCTGTTGCACGTCAGCCTTCTCGTCGAGCACTTTGATCGAACCTGTCCGTGGCAAACTGGATGTATTCAATGCGATTGAATAGCTGATGTTTGAACTGCCATTCCCAGTTAATTGGGAAATGCTGGTAATCCAACTCACATCCATTTGGATGTTCCAAGAGCAATTGGCGGTGAGGAATACACTGCCGTTACCACCATTGGGCGAAAAATTACCAGTAGCAGAGGAGAGGGCGTAAAACCCGGAGACTCCAGCCTGTGTCACGGTGACGGCTTGTGTCTTCACAAAGAAAACTCCTACTCGGTTTGAGCAATCTGCATTTGGAGCAACAGAATAGGTCACGATACCGTTGCTTGAACCACGGCTTGCGACGATCCCAAGTGTAATCCACGGAATGGAATTCGAGACGCCCCAGTCGCCAGTCTCAGCGACGACGTTTAAAAGCCCGTTTGTCGCTCCATCACAAGAAACGGAAATGATCGTCGGGCTTACCGTGAATTGTGGTATGAAATTAGAAAAGAGTCGAAGTGAACGAAGCGGAGAATTGACAGGCTTCTGGGATTTCAAAGTGCGTAAGGCACCGTAACTGGAAGGTATGCCAGACGAGACCAAAGCGAGAACAAAGAAAAAAGAGAGCAGCCGAATCATGGCCGCTGCAACAACTTCTCTTTTGTTATTCTTTCTGAATAACAACTCAGAATCTGACTGCATATCTTAAGGGTGGTTCCAAGGTTTACTACGCACTTAAAACTTGATTTGCATTTGTTATGCCACCCAAGGGTCTTTATTCTAAGACTGGTATGAGATCGGCCAGGCAATGGGGAAAGCCATATTTATGCCATCGTTTGAGGAGTTGTGAAATTTCCTCTAATCGGAAAAATGTGGATCTGCTAAAGAAAAGTGTTTAATTCCTATTCAGTCAAAGAAAAATCAGGACACGTTAAAAATCATTCGTAAACCTGTAACCTGGCTTCAGCCATTGCTGGCAGGCTTTCAATAAACAAAAATACCTAAGTTCAAAACTCTTGGGAAATCGCTATTGAAAATAAGGTCTAGCCGAACTATGCTTTTCTTGTGCCCGGCCTTAAAACCAAACACCGCCATCCAAAAAACACCCGCGCTGGTGTGAGTTGCGTTCGCGGTTTCAGCCTTGTGGAATTGCTCGTCGTTCTTGCGATTGTTGCGCTTTTGGCAGCACTCATTTTGCCTGCTTTATCCCGCGCCAAGGAAAGAGGCCGTCGCGCCGTTTGTTTGAATAACCTCTCGCAAGTTCTAAAATCCTGCACGATGTATGCGATGGATAATCAAGATAAGTTTTTTTCCGCAGGTGCCGGCGCCGTGCAAATCGCGCTTGATCCAATGCAAGAGAAAACGGCTGTCGCCGCCGGATTGTTCAGCAAAATTTGGACCTGTCCGAATCGCCCCAAATTTCCGATTTACGATCCACAAAATGCGGGCCAATGGATCATCGGATATCAATATTTCGGCGGGATCGCTGACTGGAATACGCCTAAAGGCCGTTTTCAATCTCGCAGCCCTGTCAAACTGGGGAATTCCAACCCCTACTGGGTTTTAGCGGCTGATGCGACGATCAAAATCGACAGGGTTTGGGGCGGCGGTTCGGACATTGCTTTCAGAGACATGCCAGCTCATCCCAATCAAAAAAATGAACCGGTCGGCGGCAACCAGGTTCACATCGACGGTTCCGCGCGGTGGATTACTTTTGAAAACATGTTTTTCATTCATAGCTGGAGCCAAAATACAAAAAATTGGACAGAAGGTTCCCGACAGGCATTTTTTTTCCAGGAAGACCTTGGCGAATATGGAAAACATGGACCAGTTAAAGCAAAGAAGTGACTTCGCTCCTCTTGGTTCGCCACCATTGCGGTAATCTTCCGCTTATCGTAATTTTCCGTTCATGAAATATCGCCGATTTGGCCGAACTGAACTCGCGATGCCCGTCATCTCTTGCGGTGGCATGCGCTATCAACACAAATGGCAGGATGTTGATCCATCTGAAATTCCTATAGACAATCAAAAGAATCTCGAAGCAACCATTCATCGCGCCGTTGAGCTGGGAATCAACCACATCGAAACCGCCCGCGGCTACGGCACTTCCGAAATGCAACTCGGCAATCTTCTCCCGCGACTTCCTCGAGAAAAATTGATTGTGCAAACGAAAGTTGCACCGCATGCCGATCCGGAAGAGTTTCTAAAAACATTTGAGCGCTCGATGGCCTATTTGAAATTGGACCATGTCGATCTCTTATCCTTGCATGGAATCAACAACCGCCAATTTCTGGATTGGTCGATGCGCAAAAACGGGTGCGTCGAGGCCTCGCGCAAATTGCAGAAGCAAGGCCGCATTCGTTTCCTCGGTTTTTCCACACACGCCACCCCCGATCTGATTCTGGAAGCGATGAACAGCGGCGAATTCGATTACGTGAATCTTCATTGGTACTTCGTCAACCACCTGAACTGGCCGATGGTTCAAGCCGCGCGAAAATTGGACATGGGCGTGTTCATCATCAGCCCTAATGACAAGGGAGGAAAACTTTATACGCCACCCCAAAAGCTGGTGGAACTTTGTGCGCCACTTTCGCCCATGCAGTTTAACGACCTTTACTGCCTTGCCCGTCCGGAAGTTCACACGTTGAGCTGTGGAGCAGCGGTCCCGACTGATTTTGATGAGCACGTTGCCGCACTTGAGTTCTACGACAAAGCGCGCGAGGTAACGGCTCCCTTGGAAGCGCGGTTGCGTTGTGAGATGGAGCGCACGCTCGGTGCGGACTGGTGCGAACACTGGTCCGACGGCTTGCCCCATTACGTCGATGTGCCGGGCGAGGTCAACGTTTCTGAAATTCTGCGTTTATGGACGTACGCAAAATCACTGGACCTGGTAGCGTGGGCAAAAATGCGATACAACCTGCTCGGTCAGGGCGATCATTGGTTTCCCGGCACGAACGCGGCGAGTTTTGATGAATCAAAATTGCGCGCGGCGATTGTGAAAAATCCATTCGCTGAAAAAATTCCCGCACTCCTCCACGAGATTCATGAAATGCTTTTCGAAGCTCCTAAAAAGCGCTTAAGCCAAAGTTGATTTTATCCCTCTCTATGAATGAGAAAATTTTAAAATTGCTCAGCCGTACTGACTACCGCCCCTCCAATGTTCCTGAGTTGCTAAAGCGTTTAGGATTACTTCCCAATCAACAGCAGGAATTGCAACAAGTGCTTCGGCAGCTTGAGAAGAATGGCGAAATTGTCCGCACAAAAGGCAATCGCTACATCACCTCGTGTGAGGCGGATTTGATTCCCGGCGTGCTCAAAATCAATCGGCAAGGGAAAGGTTTTCTCCAGCCAGACCAAACGGGTTTGCAGGAAATTGTTGTTCCAGAAAGCGCGACCTCCACGGCGTTGCACGGAGACCGGGTTCTCGTTCGTCGGGATGTGAGACCGCAAGGGCTGCGCCATGGGTCGCCGGATGATCTAACTGGAACCGTCGTTCGCATCCTTGAACGCAAACGCGCGCAAATCGTCGGCACACTCCAACGGAGTAAACAGTTCCTTTACGTTATTCCTGATGACCCGCGCATCCCGCATGACATTTATGTTCCTCCCGCCACGGATGTTGGCCGGCCTGCCCAGATCGGTGACAAAGTTGTTGTAGAACTCTTAAATTGGGAATCGCGGAACAGCAATCCAGAGGGCGAAATCATCGAGGTGCTCGGCTCACCAGACGAAGAAGGGGTGGACATGCTCTCGGTTCTTCGCCACTACGACCTTCCCCTTCACTTCCCAAAAAATGTTTTGCAAGAAGCTAAGTCGATCGCCAAAAGCCGTCCAACGAATGAGCCTGCGTCCGAGGATTTCGCTGGCCGGGTTGATTGTCGCGCGCACAGCGTCGTAACCATCGACCCCGACGACGCGAAAGATTTTGACGACGCGATTTCCCTCGAACGCCTTTCCAATGATCGCTGGAAATTGTGGGTGCACATCGCCGATGTTTCGCATTACGTGCAAACGGGCAGCGCGCTCGATGACGAGGCGCGTAAACGCGGCAACTCCACTTATCTGGTTGACCGTGTGATCCCGATGTTGCCTGAGGCATTAAGCAACGAACTTTGTTCGCTCAAGCCCGAGGTGGATCGCCTGACGAAATGCGTGGAGTTCCTTCTGTCTAACAGCGGCGCAGTGATGGAAACGAGGTTCTACGCCGCAGTGATTCGCTCCAAACGCCGTTTCACTTACAAGGAAGCGTTCGCTATTCTTCAACAACCACCATCAAATTCAGTGGAGAAAATGTTGCACCAAGCCAATGAACTCGCGCAATCCATTCGGCGTTCGCGATTCAAAGCCGGGTCGCTTGATCTTGATTTTCCCGAAACCAAAATTCGCCTTGATGCACATGGAAAAGTTCTGTTGATCGAAAAAGTGGAGAACGACATTTCGCACCAACTCATCGAAGAATACATGCTGCTCGCCAACGAAGCGGTCGCCACTCAACTCATCAAACTTCGCAGAGCCGCAGTGCATCGCATTCACGAATCGCCCAAGGAACGGCGTTTGCAGGAATATCGCGAAGATGTTTTGAGCCATAACATCCCTTGCGGAAATTTGAATCATCGCAGCGAGATTCAAAAACTTTTCCATCGCCTGAACACCCTGCCCATCGGTCCTGCGCTGAAAATCGGCTTCCTCAAATCTCTCATGCGCGCACGTTACGCCGTCGAACCGCTGGGCCATTACGGATTGAGCAAAGCCAAATACACTCACTTCACTTCGCCCATTCGCCGATACTCGGACCTGATCGTGCATCGCGTTTTGTTTGGAAACAGCCTCGGCACAAAATATTCTCTGAAACAAACGGCGGATCACATTTCCGAAACCGAACGAAATTCCGCGGACGCCGAACGCGACAGCAAAGAGGTCAAGCTGTATGCGTTTTTGAAATCACAACTCACGACCGGCGAACTGGAAACTTATCCCGGCTTGGTCACGGATGTGCGCAACTTCGGCTTCTTCGTCGATGTGCCAGCCCTCGGCATGAGCGGATTGGTTCACCTCTCCTCTTTGCAGGATGATTTCTTCGTTTTCGAACCAACACGCAATCAGCTTATCGGCCGACGCACCCGCCGCGTCATCAAGCTTGGCGATAAACTTGCCGTTCAAGTTTACAAAGTGGACACCTTCAAGAAGCAGGTGGATTTTCAACTGGTAAAAACGAGCAGCCCAAAAACAGCTTCCACTCCAACGAAATCAAAATTTTCCCGGGAGCGCCAGCCATCTTCTCGTGGGTCAATGCGCCGACGTCGGCGGTAAACGAGGTGCTTGTCCGAAGTTTGTTTGACCGTTATGATGTAGGAGTGAAAAAATCTTTTGCTCGAACCCTTCTCCGAACAATCGGTGTTTTCATTTTGATCACCGGCTGGGGTTCTCCGGGGCACGCTGAGCAGAAAACCATTCACCTCAGAAACAAAATGATTGTTACTGAGTCGCCTGGAAAATCTTCTTCGGCGCAAAAAACCGAGGCGGCTGTTTCAGGATTATTTCTAATTCAATTCAATGGGGCATTTCAGTCAGACTGGCGGAAGGATTTGCAAAAGAACGGGGTTCATCTGCTGCGGTTCGTCCCTGAAGATGCATTCGTGGCGCGATTTAAAAACGTCCACCCCGGTGAACTGCGGGAACATCCGTTTATCCAATCATTCGAGTCTTACCGTGCCGAATACAAAGTCCATGCTTCGCTCCGGGCCAACGCTGCTCGCGCTCCGGCTCCAGATTCGCTCCCCGTCAGCATTTTGCTCTCGCCTGATGCCACGCCGCAGGAATCGGCGCAGTTGCGACGGATGTTGCGCAAGCTGCAAAGGGAGAGCGCGATGCGTTTTGGGAATATTCTCCAAGGGGATGTAACACCTGCTCAATTGGACGCGCTCGCGCAATCACCCGCAGTTCTTTGGATTGAACCCGCACCTAAAATTAAATTATTCGATGAAATTGCTTCAAAGATAACCGGCGGTGATGATGGCATTAGCGGCACTCCGACCTTGACCCAGCAATTTGGTTTTGATGGCACGGGTGTGAAGGTGGCCGTGGCCGACAGCGGTTTGCAGGAGGGCGACAGCGCTACCATGCATCCAGATCTCGCCGGTCGTGTGGATGCTTTTTTTCATTACGGTTTACTGACGGATGCTGCGGACGAACACAGCCACGGAACACATGTGACAGGAATTATCGCAGGCAACGCTGCCACGGGTGAGGTGGATGAAAATGGTTATCTTTACGGACTCGGCGTTGCGCCCGGCGCACACATTATCGCGCAACGAATTTTCGACGGCGAAGGCGCTTATGAAGCGCCCCCTACGTTTGAAACGTTGACCCATGATGCCGTTCGCGCTGGCGCGGTGATTGGCTCGAACAGTTGGGGCGACGACACGCAAGGCCGGTACGATTTGAGCGCCGCGGAATTCGATGAGCTGGTTCGCGATGCGGATGCGGGCGTTGTAGAAGATCAACAATACATTCTGGAGTTTTCGGCAGGCAACGCCGGCCCGGGCGAACGCACCATTGGCAGTCCTGCCGTGGCGAAGAACGTCATTGCCAGCGGCGCGGTAGAAAACAATCGGTTTGATTTATTCATCTACGATAGTGGTCAGGAAACAATGGCCGATTTTTCCAGCCGTGGTCCGTGCGAAGATGGACGTATCAAACCGGACGTAGTTGCACCTGGGACCTGGATCGCTTCGCTTCGCTCTTCACTCGCCAATGATGACAACGCGTGGGCACCCATTTCCGAAAATTACCTTTACCAGGGCGGCACTTCTCAATCCGGCCCGCATGTTTCCGGCGCGGCGGCGGTCTTCGTTCAGTATTATCGGCAAACCGTGACCAACGTGGTTCCGTCCCCTGCTCTCGTTAAGGCGACCTTGATCAATTCCGCCGTCGGCCTGGATGACGGGAATTTTTTTCAGCCCATCCCGAACAACGACGCTGGTTGGGGCCGCGTTGATCTCACGGAAATCATCGGTTCGCCGCGGCGCTACGAATTCGTTGATCAAACCGTGCGCCTCACCAACAACCAAATTTTTGAAAAACGCGTCCTCGTCGCCAGCCCGGACGAACCCCTCAAAATCACTTTGGTTTACAGCGATGTTCCCGGTTTTCCAGCGGCCATTCCCGCGCTGGTCAACGACCTGGACCTCGAAGTTATCGCTCCGGATGGCAGAATCTATCACGGGAATCAATTTGAGAACGGCGAATCGGTTCCCGGCGCAACATCTTACGACAACATCAACAACGTGGAAGCCGCTCATCTTTCGACCCCTCTTGCGGGCGAATACATTGTTCGCGTCCGCGCGCGCAGCGTGATCGAAGATGCTCGCCGCGACACACCCCTTGTCGATGATCAGGATTTTGCGCTTGTCGCCTCGGGCGATATTCCGCTGCCTGGAGTTGGCGTTTTGTTTTTCGATAAAAAATCGTTCACCGCGCCCGGCACGATGAAGCTCAAACTCATTGACCAAAATCTCGCGGGCCAATTGTCTGTCACGGTTCGCGTCGATAGCACCACGGAACCCAATGGCGAAAATGTCATTCTGGCTGCATCGGGTTCGAGTGGCTCTTTCACGAACAATGTTGCGACGGCAACCAATTCCGTCACCGTTGATGGCAAAATTCAAATCGCACACAACGACACAATTTTCGCCACCTATCAGGACGCCTCACCCGCAGGCATCCGGCAAGCCACGGCTCGCGCAGATCTCCTTCCGCCTGCCCTTTCGAATATCTCCGCCACCAACCGTTTTGGCAGGATGTTCATTTCCTGGCAAACCGACGAGCCTTCGACATCGATTGTTCGATTCGGCACCGACCTCAATCTCTCCTTGAGCAAGACAAATTCCGTGTTGACCACACAGCACGCAGTTGCCCTTGAGAATCTCTATTCTGGAACAAACTATTTTTTCAAGGTGGCTTCCTTTGACGAAGCCGGAAACGGAGCAACGAATGATAATGGCGGAAATCTATTCCAATTCATCGCGCAACCGGCGGCGACCCTCCTTCTGGTAGATGCTTATGTGCCGGTTACCGATGATCCAAGCCCTGTCATTCCGCGATCTACCTACACTAATGCTTTGAATCAAATAGGGGTCAGCTACGAAGTCTGGGCGGTGAGCGAGTTCGGGTCGCCAGGAACGAATGATCTAAGTCCCTTTCGCGCCGTGATCTGGCGAATCAACGACAGCCTGTTTGGCTCGGACTCGCTTTCTTCTGCACAGCAAAATGTTCTAGGAAGTTATTTCACAAACGGAGGCTCAATTTTCCTCTCCTCAATGGAACTTCTCAGCCGCCTGGGGACAAACAGTTCAGCCCTTTTATTTCGCTCCAACATCTTACAGGTAACTTCGTTTGCCGAAGACGCAGGCGTTCCTGCCGTGGACGGAATTGATAACGATCCGATAACGAGCGGAGTCAATCTCGACATTGATTATTCGCAATACGACAACTATTTTCTGGAGCTACTTGGACAAGACCCGGACGTGGCGGACACTTTGACCATCACAACAAATTCGTCACCGATTTTCTTCGATCAATCTGGCGAAGTGGCGGGTTTGCGTCATCCCAAGATTGGGCAGGACAGTCCTGGTCGTATTGTTTTTCTTTCGTTTCCTCTCGACGCTATTACAGAGTCCGAAGCCGATCCGAACAATCGTGCTAATTTTCTTCGAAACGTGGTTAGCTTTCTCGTTCCAGGCGCAAACGGTCTTGGCACGATCGTGCTAGACCGCTCTACTTATGCGATTCCCTCGCTCGTCACAATTGAAGTAGTCGATTCGGACCTGAAAGGAACTGGCCAAACCCCCGTCACCGTATCCAGCGACACCGCGATGAATGGACAGATCATTACCCTGAACGAAACTCCACGCGCGGGCGTATTTCGCGGGTTTATCACTTTGGTTTCGCAGGCGAATAGTTTTCAAATGGGCGAACTTCGTGTGAAAGGCGGCGATGAAATCCGGGCAGAATATTTCGATGCGTCCTCCAGCGGCGTGGCGCAAGTTGGGGCGACGGTTGACACCCTTGCGGCAACCATCACGAACGTCAACATCACACCTGAATACGAAGAAATCGTGGTAGGCTGGACAACCTCCAAACCAACCGATGCGCTGGTCCAATTTGGGGAATCGACTTTCCTCGGTCGGACTGCATACCGATCCACTTTTAAAACCAGTCATACAATTACGTTGACCGGTTTAGAGCCGGATCGACGATATTATTTACAAATCACCAGCCGTGACGCCGCCGGAAATGCGACCATCAATGACAATGCCGGAAATCCTTATTCGATCCGCACCTTGCGCCCATTCAGCGCCCCGTGGAATGACAACCTCGAAAACAGCCGGACCAACTGGGTCGCCCTAAACGGCGAATCCGGCACCACCACCTGGAAGCTGGGGCCTCCAAACAATGGCATGGAATCCGTGGCGCATTCTCCGACCAACGCGTGGGGCAGTAACCTCGACGGGAATTTCATTGATCTCGGCGACACCACGCTCGCCAGTCCAGCCATCGACCTGACCGGCGGAAATCGCGCCACCCTTCACTTCTGGCACAGCTACGATTTTACGGAGCAGAGCGAGTCCGACATCTACGAACTCGGCCAGGTTCACATCTCCACGAACAATGGGAACGCATGGATTCCTTTGGTTGAGTTCAACGACAGCTCCTTCGGATGGGAGCAAGCTGAAGTCGATCTTACACCTTACGTGGGACGAGTAGTTCGTCTCGGGTTCTACTACGGCTTCTTTTCACTCGATAGCGGGAACCATCCCGGCTGGCTGATCGACGACATCTCCGTGACCGTCACGAGCGTGTCGCAATTCGCCTTCCGGTCAGTCAGTTACACGAACAACGAGACTGTGTTGCGCTTAGTCGCTCCTTCCGGAACTAACTACGTGATTGAAGCCTCCACCAACTTCGTGAATTGGATTCCGCTCAAGACGAACGTCGGCACTAGCGCCGAAATCACCTTCACCGACACGCAATCCGCGAATTTCAAAATGCGCTTCTATCGGCTGAAGACCGTCACCAGTGCGTCGCAATTCGAATTCAGGTCGGTCAATTTCACGAATAACCAGGCTGTGTTGAAGCTCGTCGCTCCTTCTGGAACTCCCTACATCATCGAAGGCTCCAGCAACCTGGTGAATTGGATTCCGCTCCAGACCAATACCGGCACCAGTTCCGAAACCACTTTTACCGACACGCATTCCGCGAATTTCAAAACGCGCTTCTATCGTTTAAAGAGGTAGCTTGCAGGGGAGTAACGCAAAGGCGCAAAGAAGCTATTGAGACTCGTATAATAAAGTTACACATACTGACTGGCGATGGAGCGCGGCGTTCACACCGCTTGAACTCACAAAATGCAAGCGGGCTGGGCCTTTCCTGCGTTGCTTAGCGGCAGATGCTGAAGCGGCATAAATGCCCCGCTCCGTAACCGTATTGCACGAGCCTCAATAAGCCCGAATTCCGAAGCTCGGGGAGCAGGCCCGCCCCGGGCGTAGCGGAACGCGCCTCGCGTTCCGCACTACGGACGACGTGGGTGAAACTTGAGCCGGGAACTTTTTCATACGCCCCACGGTTT
>JBKJOA010000453.1:0-2557 GCA_046593365.1 Limisphaerales bacterium | reverse complement strand
TCGAGTTCACGCCAGAATTTTCTTTACGACGTTGCCTTGCACATCCGTCAGGCGGTAGTCGCGGCCGGTGTGTCGGTAGGTTAAGCGCTCATGATCGAGGCCCAGGAGGTGGAGGATCGTGGCGTGGAAGTCGTGCAGGTGAACCGGGTCTTTACCGACGTTGATGCCGTATTCGTCCGATTCGCCATAAACGATTCCCTGCTTTACGCCCGCGCCCGCCAACCATGAGGAGAAGACCCAGTGATGATGCTCGCGTCCCTCCGCGTTCTTCGCCTCGACAAACGGTGTGCGACCGAATTCAGTGGTCCAAACCACGAGGGTGTCTTCTAACATGCCGCGCTGTTTCAAGTCGCGGAGCAAACCGGCGATCGCTTGATCGACGTTTTTCGCCAATGGCACGTGGGTGAGCATGTCGCCGTGGGCATCCCAATTCTCGGAGGAGCCGCTGTCAATCAGCTCAACGAACCGGACGCCTTGTTCGACGAGCCGCCGGGCCATCAGACATTGCCAGCCGAAGCCGCTCGTCTGTCCTCGCTGTAAGCCGTAGAGGTCGAGGGTGGCGTCACTTTCCTTTGCGAGGTCAAAGACGTGCGGCACTTCCATCTGCATGCCGAAGGCGGTTTCAAACGATTGGATACGCGCCTGGAGGAGCGGGTCTGTAGCTCTTGTGGCGAGATGACGCTGATTCATTCGCGCCATCACTCCGAGTTCCATTTCCTGCAATCGGCTGGTGGCAGCCCGGCGCTGCACATTGGCAATGGGTTCCGCGCCGGGCACCACGAGGGTCCCTTGATGCGCGCCAGGCAGGAAATCGCTGCCCCACACCTGGCCGCCCGCATAGGGCGATTTCGGCGCGATGACCACGAAGGACGGCAGGTTGCGGTTCTCGGTTCCCAATCCGTAGCTGACCCACGAGCCAATGCTGGGACGCGCAAAGGTGAAGGAACCCGTGTGCATCCCGAGCGTAGCTTCGTAGTGGTTGGTATGATCCGACTTCATTGAGCGAATCACGCACAGGTCATCGACACAGGCCGCCATGTGAGGAAAGAGCGCGCTGACTTCCGTGCCGGATTTGCCATGGGGTGCGAATTCCCACTGGGGACGTTTGAGGAACATTTTGAAATCCCCTTTACGACCTTGATACTCGTTGACTGAGGTCGTCCTGCCCGCGTCGGCGAAGAGTTTGGGTTTCGGGTCCCATGAGTCAACATGGGAGACGCCGCCGCTCATGTGGAGAAAGATCACTCGTTTGGCTTTCGCAGGGAAATGCGACGGCCTCGGGGACATGGGATCAGCGATGAAGGATGGCAACGCTTCCTCCGCCAGCAGTTGAGACACAAGGCCTGGCAGAAGGATGGAACCGCCCACCATGGAATGCAGGAATCCGCGGCGGGAGCGGTCAAATTGGCAGCCAAGTTTCATAGGGTTGATATCAGTCGAGGTGAAGGAATTCGTTGCTGCGAAAGAGTGAGCGGACGTAGGCGGCCAGTGCGGCAGGTTCGGCATTGGTTTGCCCGGCGGCGAGGAGTTCGGTGCGGTAGGCGGCCAGGAATTCGTCGGCTTCGGAGCGCTCGGTTTCCGTGGGCGCACGTCCGGTCGTGAGACGCCAGGCGTGTTCGACCCGCTGCGCGTCGTCAGAGAGAGAGGATCGCAGGCGGCTGGCGCATTTGTTGGCTTTTTCAAGCACGAATTGCGAGTTGAGAAAATAGAGCGCCTGCGTCGGCACGGTTGTGGTGCGGCGGTCGGCAGTGGTGGCGTTGGGATCAGGGCCATCGAAGAGGGCGAGGAACGGATGGCGTTTGATGCGCTGCGTCATCAAATACACACTGCGCTGGTTATGGTCATAGACGCCGCTGAACGGGGCGTGCTGCGAGTAGCCCGAGGTCACAGGTGAAGGAAATGGATGCCCGCGTCCCTGGGTTGGATCCAACTCACCGCTGATGGCGAGGATGGAGTCACGTAGTTCCTCAGCGCTGAGGCGGCGACGCTCGAAGGGGGTGAAGTAATCAGTAATCAGTAAATCAGTATTCAGTGAGCCACCGTTGAGTTTGCTCTCTGCGGCTGAAGACTGGCTACGGGATACCGAATAGTGACCCGCCTGCTGATAGGTCGCACTTAACATAATCAACCGGTGCATCGCCTTGATAGACCAGCCGCTTTGGATGAACCGGGTCGCCAGGTGATCGAGCAATTCAGGATGGGTGGGTGGCTTGCCGCGCACACCGAAATCGTTGGGAGTGGTGACGAGACCGCGGCCAAAGTGATATTGCCAGAGGCGATTGGCCATCACCCGGGAGGTGAGCGGGTTGTCGGATCGGGTCACCCACTGTGCGAGTTCGAGGCGGCCACTGCCTTCGGAGCCGGGGGGCAATGGACCGCCGCCGAGGGCTTTGATGAAACCACGCGGTGTTTCCTCGCCCGGTCGGTCGGGTTCGCCGCGCATCTGCAGACGCACATCATGCGGGGTGCCTTCCACCACGCCGTAGGTCATTTCGCACGGGCCTTCGACAAGGAGGGTGGTGAGTTCCCGGGTGTTTTTCGCGACGTCTCTACCCAG
>JBKJOA010000279.1:0-3580 GCA_046593365.1 Limisphaerales bacterium | reverse complement strand
TTTGCTTTTCGACGGCGTTGGATTGCAGCCAGGTAATCTCCCGTCGTTTTAGAAAACCGAACCACTCCTCTTCGGTGTGCGCCAGCCAACTGCCGCGCTGCACAAAAAGCGTGTCCGCACCGATAACCGAAATGCTTTTGTGAAACGCCCGGTTCATCGCATCGAGCGCGGTTCCCATCAGCGTGACCGTGACAATCCCAATCACGATCCCAAGCGTCGTCAGCACCGAACGCATTTTGTTGGCGAGAATCGCGTCCCAGGCGATGGCGAGGCCTTCTTTAAGTTCGGTCAAAAAATTCATAACGAATTCATCGCTTGACCGCCTCATCGCTCGCAATCAACCCGTCGCGAATGCGGATGATGCGCCGCGCATGTCGGGCCACTTCTTCCTCGTGGGTCACGACGAATACCGTGTTCCCTTTTCGGGAAAGATCTTCAAACAACGCCATGATTTCGTCGCCCGTTTTGGAATCGAGATTGCCCGTCGGCTCGTCGGCCAGAATAATGGACGGGCTGTTTACGAGCGCGCGAGCCACCGCTACGCGCTGGCGTTGCCCGCCTGAAAGTTCATTGGGTTTATGGGTCACGCGGTCGGCCAAACCGACGCTCGTCAATGCTTCGAGCGCGACGCGTCTGCGTTCCTCGAAACTCATACCGGAATAAATCAGCGGCAGTTCCACATTGCGCAGCGCGTTGGAGCGAGGCAGCAAATTGAACGTCTGAAAAACAAAGCCGATTTCCCGGTTGCGAACTTCCGCCAGTTCGTTGTCGTCCATGTCGCTGACGTTGGTTCCATTTAATTCGTAGGAACCTGAGGTTGGCGTGTCCAGACAGCCGAGCAGGTTCATCAGCGTCGATTTCCCGGAGCCGGACGGACCCATGATCGCCACGTATTCGCCCCGCTCGATTTCCAGCGAAACATCGCGCAAAGCGTGGATCGTTTCCTCACCCATTTGGTAACGCCGCGAAAGATTTTGCAGACGAATAAGGCTCATAAATGGAAAGAGCCATCGTGGACGGATGGTGTGCGAAATTTAATTTTCAATTTTTCTCAGGCTCCACTTTCGTTACGCCAACGCTCACTTCTTTTCCGTCCTCCAATTCGCGACTGATGGCTTTGTAGCTTCCGGTGACGACCTCCCAGCCATCGCTCACTCCGTCGGTGATTTCTACATACGTGTCATCGCTAATGCCGCGTTTCACCGGCACCATTTTCGCCCGATTATTTTCCACCTTAAAAATAACCTCAATCGGTTTTGCTGAATCACTCAATTTCTTTTTTCCACCTGGGTCAGTCGTCGAAGCCTCTGCAGCTACGAGTTCATTTATTCGTTTCGTGGAACCTGCTTTTGTGCTGACGGCGTTGGTCGTTTTCGGGAGTCGCGTGGTCACGCATTGAATCGGAACCGCGAGCACATTGGTGCGCGAACGCGTTTCAATTTCCGCCGTGACCGACATTCCCGGACGAAACAACTCCTTCTCCGCAAACCGAATTTTTACTTCAAACTTCGTAGCTTCCTGGTTCGCAGCCGCAGCCGCATTCCCCGCCGACTTCGCCGAGTTCGCAATCTCGGTAACCGTTCCTTTAAATTTACGGTTCTTGAATGCATCCACCTCCAGGCGCGCATTCTGTCCGACCTCGATCAGCACTACGTCAATTTCGCCAATATCCACGCGCGTCTCCATTTCATTCAAATCTGAAACGATCATGATTTCCGTTCCCGCCATCATCGCGGTGCCAACGACCCGCTCGCCGATTTGCGAATTTAATTTCGTAATCGTACCCGTGAGCGGGGAGTAAATCGTGGTTTTCGAAAGATCATCATCGGCACGCTGCAAGGAAGCGTGCGCCATGTGAATTTGTTGAAGGGCACCGGCCAACGTCGATTTAGCCACACTGAAAGCGGTCATTGCTTCCTGATGTGCCGAATCGGATACCAGCTTGTTTCTGTATAATTCCTTGACGCGATTGAATTCCAATTCCGCCTTTTCCAAGTTTGCTTTCGCCGTGTTGCTGCTCGTCAAAGAATATTGATAATTGGCTTCGGAAGAATTTTTGCTGGCGATGTAATTGTCCGGTTTGATCTTTACCAACAAATCGCCCTTGTTCACGCGCTGGCCTTCTTTGATCGGCAGTTCAATAATTTCGCCGCTCACTTCCGGGCTGATTTTCACTTGAACGACCGGCTGAACTTTTCCGTTGGCTACAACCAGTTCCGTCAAATTACGCAGCGCAACTTTTTCTTTCTGAATGGTGATGGGGACATTCTTTTTTCGGAAAAACGCAAATGCTCCGATCGCCACAGCCACGAGCACGATGAGAATAATGATGGGAAGTTTCTTCCGCTTACGATTTTTTGAATTTGCCATTGATATTGTGGTCAGTCTGCGCATTTCCCCCAAAACTTTACCAGTGCAAAGCGTTCTCGACTGCAAAAGAGGTTCGTCCGCTCTCAATTGTTGTCTTGAACAAAACGCGGTTGAACAGAAACACTTGGTTATGACCAAGTTTTCAACCCTGTTGATCGCCTGCATCGCTCTCGCCTATTCACCAGTTTCGGCAGCACCCACGCAAGCGAATTTTCCGGGCATTGTCATCAATCATCTTCCCGCTACGAACCAGGCGTATCTCGGCTCGCCCAGCATCGCGGTGCTGACCGAGGGCACCTACGTCGTGTCGCACGACATTTTTGGAAAGGGCAGTTCGCACGACAGAACTTTCATTTTTGAATCGCGTGACAAAGGAGCAAACTGGAAACAAATCTCCGAAGTTCAAGGGCAATGGTGGTCCACCCTCTTTGTGCATCGCTCCAACCTTTTCCTCATCGGCACGACGCGCGAAAATGGTTTCGTGGGAGTTCGACGCTCTGGCGACGGTGGCAAAACCTGGACAGAACCGAAGGACAATCTCTCCGGCCTGCTACTTTCCGATGGGCGTTACCATTGTGCGCCCGTCCCTGTGATCCTCCACAATGGTCGAATTTGGCGCGCGATGGAAGATGCGATGGGCGACGGCGGTTGGGGAAAACAGTTTCACGCCTTCATGATGTCTGCGCCCGAGGATGCCGACCTTCTTAAAAGAGAATCGTGGACCTTCAGTAATCGAATCGGACGCGAAACAAATTGGCTGAACGGCAGTTTCGAAGGTTGGCTCGAAGGCAACGCCGTCGTTTTGCCCAATGGACAAATGACCGACATTCTGCGAGTCGCTTCCACCAATTACCCGGAGCACGCTGCGATCATTCAAATCAGCGCCGACGGCACCAAAGCGAGTTTTGATCCGGCAACTGACTTTGTTGAGTTTCCAGGTGGCGCTAAAAAATTCACCATCCGTTTTGACCTGAAGAGCAAACGGTATTGGTCGCTCGCCAATCCTGTGCCGGAAAAATTTCGGTCCACGCAACCCGACCGCACCCGCAACACCCTCGCGCTCGTCAGCTCCATCGATTGCCGCAAATGGAGCGTAGATAAAATATTGTTCCAAAACGCCGACAGCAAAACGCACGGCTACCAATACGTTGATTGGCTTTTCGAAGGAGACGACTTGATCGCGGTAATCCGGACGGCACATGACGATGAT
>JBKJOA010000119.1:0-10855 GCA_046593365.1 Limisphaerales bacterium | reverse complement strand
TGCCAATCGAAATGCAAGCCACCGGCAATGAGCACGCCTTGAAATTCAGTTTGGCTTTTGATCCCGCCATTCTCAGCAATCCACGAATTACAAACAGCGAAGTCGGCGCGGCGGTTTTCGTAAATACAAATCAAGTCGCCAGCGGAAAATTTGGCGTAACGCTGACCTTGGCAACAAACCAAACCGTCGCCGCAGGCGAACGTCACTGGGCGCTCGCCCTTTTCGACGCGAGTTCCGGCGTCCCTGACGGAACGATGACACCAATCGGATTTGTTGATCAACCGACTCCAAAAACGGTTTCTGCGACAAACAATTCTGCTCTGGTCACTTTATTCGTTGCGGGAGAAATGACTTTGCGCGCCGTCGATGCAATTCAAATCGGAACGAAATTGCCGGATGGCCGTTATCAGGTTTGGCTCAGCGGAATTGCTGGACGCAATTATGCAATCCAATCATCCGACGATTTGATTGGCTGGACGCCGTTTAGCACTAATCAAATGAACCTGGATGGAATGTTTCAATTCATCGACAACCAATCAACCAATCTGCCTCGACGATTTTATCGCGCGGCGCTTTTGCCGTGAGCGCCTCTTTAAATCCGGTCTGAAATTATGGACCACCATAAAACAAATTTAAAAGACGCCTGCCTGACGCGGCGGGATTTCCTGTCCAAGTGTGGGATGGGCATGGGCGCGGTAAGTTTGGCGGCGATGTTTGGCGAAGCGAGTTTGCTTTTGCCTTCTGCGCACGCGGGAGAAAATATAAATCCTCTTTCGCCCAAGGTTCCGCATTTTCCTGCCCGAGCGAAACGCGTGGTCCACATTTTTCTCAACGGCGGGCCGTCGCATGTGGACACGTTCGATCCCAAACCGGCTCTGGAAAAATATGCGGGCAAACCGTTGCCGGGCGAATACATCAAAACGGAACGCAAAACGGGCGCGGCATTTCCTTCGCCGTTCAAGTTCAAGAAATGCGGTCAAAGCGGGATTGAGGTGAGCGATTTGTTTCCAAAGATCGGCGAATTGATTGATGAATTCGCGGTGATTCGCTCGATGAAAGCCGAGGTGCCCAATCACGAGCCGTCGTTGATGTTGATGAATTGCGGCGATTCCGTGCAAAGCAGGCCGAGCGTGGGATCGTGGGTGACTTACGGGTTGGGTTCCGAAAATTTAAACCTGCCGGGTTTCATTGTGATGTGTCCGGGAGGATATCCGGTGAAGGAAACGGACAACTGGCAGAACGGTTTTTTGCCGGGGATGTATCAGGGCACTTACATCGATTCGCAATATACGAAAATTGAGAAGCTCATCGAAAATATTCGGAACAACTACACCTCGTTGAAATCGCAACGCGGACAACTTGATTTGTTACAACAAATTAATTTGGAACATCAGCAGGCGCGGCAGCGAGATGCGCGTCTCGAAGCGCGCATTCAATCTTTTGAACTGGCCTATCGCATGCAGATGGAAGCTGCGGATGCATTCGATGTCACGACCGAACCGCAGATGATTCGCGACAGTTATGGCGATGGCGTGCATGGTCGGCAAACCTTGATTGCGCGACGATTACTCGAGCGCGGCGTGCGTTTCATTCAACTTTGGCACGGCGCGAGCCAGCCTTGGGACAGCCATGAGAATATCGAAAAAGCTCATCGCGATTTGGCGAAGCAAATTGATCAACCGGTTGCCGCGCTCATTAACGATTTGAAACAACGCGGAATGTTGGATGACACGCTGATTATTTTTGGCGGCGAATTTGGACGCACTCCGACGGTTGAACTCGGCGACAAAGGCGATGCGAAATACGGACGCGATCATAATCCATTTGGCTTTACCACACTACTCGCAGGCGGCGGGGTGAAAGGGGGAACGGTTTATGGCGCGACCGATGAATTCGGTTTCAAAGCGGTGGAAAACCCGGTTCACGTTCACGATCTTCACGCGACAATTCTACATTTGCTGGGATTCGATCACGAGAAATTTACGCACCGTTATGCCGGACGGGACTTTCGCCTTACCGATGTTTACGGTCGGGTAATTGAAGAAATTTTGGCATAAATCACGCGGTCGGTGCGGACGTTTTTTTAGCCGTCGCTGGTTGCGAACCCCTGCCATGATACGCGACTAGAAAATAAATCAGCACAACGGCTGCTGCGACGGCTAATCCATTCCAGAAGAGCGACCACTGCGTTCCAGAACTTCGCGTGCAGGCGGCGAACCAAAAACCGGTGCCGATATAACCGAGAAGATTGCCGACTCCACCATTCATCAGTGAGAGCAAGGCTTGCGCGCGGGTGCGCCAGGCGTTTTCTACACGTTGATCCAGATAGATTTGCGCGGTGATCAACACCATCGTGTAAGAGCATCCGTGGAGTAAAATGCCAATCAGCAAACCTGTTTTACTATCGAGTGCACTGAAGGCAAATCGCGCCACACCAAAGCTAAGCCCGCACGCGAAAATCCATTTCAATCGCATCTTCAACAACGCCGCCAGACTGAACATTGCGATCATTTCCGTGACTTGCCCCAACGTCATCCAGGCGCTGGTGTGTTGCAGTCCGAGTTCGCGCAAGTGCGGAGGCGCGTATGGATAAAAGGCTGCCAGCGGAATGCTGAAGAGCGCCGTCGTGATGAATACCACGCGATGGTCGCGATTTTTCAACAGGGTTAAGGCGTCCAATCCGAGGCGCTCGTGCCAGGTGAGATTTGCTGCCGATTTTGGCACATCCACCGTGGGAAGGAAAAAGGTAAACCCGCAAACCACCAACCACATCACGGCACCCCCATAACACGACAACGTGGAGGCATCCGCATTCAACAGGCTGACCGTCCAGCAACCGGCCATCCACCCGAGCGTGGCCATCGCGCGAATGGGTCCGAACTCTTTTCCTGCGTCAGAGAGCCGCGCAAAAACGATTGAGGAAGAAATACTCCACGTGGGCGCTGAGCAGAGCGCGTGAAGTTGAATCAGCAGGAGCACGATCCATGGACTCGCCCCAAATTGGATTGCGCTACTCGCCAGCGCAATGGCGATCGCGGTGGCCAGGGAGAGGCCACGCAAAACTTTTACCGGCGAGGCATGGCGATCTGCCATTGCGCCAAAAACCAAGGGCGAAACAAAAGCAGCGAGGGCCGATGCGGCAAATGCGTAAGGCCGAATCGCGTGTAGCCCATGTGAATCGAGTACATTACTCAGCGGAACAAACCACATGCCGAGAGCCGCGCCTTGCAAAAAGAAAAGCGCGACGAGTTCCATGTATTCGAGCATGCGAATCGACCTCAACACGCGCACAGAGAATACTCCCACAGAAAAATTTCAAGTTCCAAGGTCTGAGCTTGGTTTTGCATCGCGCGAAGTTAAGGTGCCGGGATGGACAAAACGAAGTCGCTTTTTAAATCAGCCAAACAGGTGATAGCCATGATCCATGTCGAGGCGTTGCCTGGGACGGCAGCAAGTTCACTTACGTTCAAAGAAATCGAAGCGCAAGCGTTGCGCGAAGTGAAAATTTTCCGCGATGCCGGCGTCCACGGCTTAATGCTCGAAAACATGCATGACACGCCCTATTTGCGCGGTGGTGTCGGGCCGGAAATTGTGGCCGCAATGGCGATCATTGCGAGGGCCGTCAAAGATCTGAGCCAGTTGCCGTGCGGAATCCAAATTCTTGCCGCAGCGAACATTGAGGCAATCGCTGTGGCGCACACGGCTGGTTTGGATTTTATCCGCGCGGAGGGTTTTGCTTTCGCGCACGTCGCCGATGAGGGAATTATTCAATCTTCTGCGGCGGAATTATTGCGCTACCGTCGCCGCATCGGTGCGGAACGAATCCAGGTTTGGGCCGACGTGAAAAAGAAACACAGCGCACACGCGATCACGTCGGACGTGAGCATCGGTGAAACGGCGCACGCAGTGGAATTCATGCGTGGGGATGCGATCATCGTGACGGGTGCCGTGACCGGTGAAGCGCCCAAACCGGATGATATTTCGGAAGTGAAAGGTAAAACGCGTTTGCCGGTTTACCTCGGCTCAGGAGTTACCACGTCGAATCTTGGTGAATTCTTCGACTCCGCTGATGGTTTTATCGTGGGCTCAGAATTTAAAGTGGACGGACATTGGTCCGGCGCGGTTGATCCGAAACGGGTGGAGCGTTTTATGAAGGCGCATCGGCTTCGATCGAAAACGGGTGAGGCTTCAAACCCACAACACCCCTGAAAATTTCTTCTGAAGGGCTGATTTTAATTTTGGATAACTGTTCGCTCGAAATGCGGGCCAGTTGAAGGTCGCTTCCAAACGTTTTCCGTCGGGAGTGCAGAGCCAGATTTTCACGGGCAATTTTTCGTCGCAGATGTGCGGATGTTCTTTGGCGGCGAAACATTCGTGGAGCTTCGCTTGCAGTTCGGGAGAATTCGGCTGGCCGTCGTCGTCGCGGGTTGGTTCGGGATAAAGCAGTTTTAATTTCTTTTCGCCCGGCCAGGTGATAGCGACAGGTGCAAATTCATCGAGCCATTCAAGTTGTTCGGGCGCGAGTGTGGTGATAAAAATATTTTTGAGTGGCGTGCCTTGGGCTTCTTTGACCAGCGTTTGTCCTTCAAACGCTTTAGCCAGCGTGGCGGCAATTCTGTTTTCATCGAAGGCCGGAAAATCAAGGTCTGGCGAAACGGCGGCGAGCAAATTGACGCGTGCGATGAATTGCTTCACCTCATGATTGAACAACGCTAGTTCGAAATATTGTTGGCGATACGCTTCGGCGAGACAATGACCAGAGGCGGCGGGATCGACATCGCGTTGGTGCTCGTGATGAAGCACCAGGTTGTGAAAACGAATCATCTTCACGGCGGCAACTCGTTTGTGGGTACGATCAAAAAGGTGTTCGATTCGCGTCGTGATCTGTTCGCGAAACATTTCTTCGAGCCACTCGCGTTTTACCGCTGTAGCAAGCCCGAGCAAGGTGAGGTTTTCCGAGCCGCGTCCCGGCACTTCGCGAATGCTGGCGGCGACGAACAATTTTGAATTCTGCACAACACTTTCGCGCATGAGCGTGCCGGTTCGACCTTCGAGTAAATCACAATCCAATGTTCCTTGATCGCGCCGTTGGCAAAGTTGATCAACGAATCCGGTGAGAAGGCAGCGGAGCAGGGGATCGTCGGAGTTTTGAAGTTTTAATTTTGAATTTTCAGTTGGCGAAAACTCCTTTGTCGTTTCTGCGCCCTCGGTTTTCAGCCCGCGATTCTCGACGAGTCGTTGTTGTTCCGCGACGCGCGCGATCTGATCAAAAGTTTGCTCGACCTGTTTCGCCGCTTGCGAATTGATCCCGTAACGTCTGCAGATTTCGATATTGAAATTGTTTTGCTGCGCAAATTGGTAAGCGCGAATGAGCGTAAAGAAATCCGATTCCTGGCTGGCTTCAAAAAGTTCGCGCGCTTCGGAAATGTGTTTTTCATCGCGACGAACGCGCTGGAGCAAATCGCGTCCGCTCACCAACGCGGCGCATAGAGCGGCAGCGCGAACACAACCCCGTTTCGATGCTTCGACCAACATTCGCGAGTAGCGCGGGTGCATAGGCAGGTGAAGCATTTGTTTGCCGATGTGGGTTAAATCCGATTGCGTGGCAGGGACGCGTTCCACCGCGTTCCTGACTTGGTCTTCAGATGATACTAAGGACGAGGTGGGATTCATCCCTACAGACTTAAGGGCGCCGAGAGTGTGCAGAAGTTTTTCCGCGCGCTCCACCGCTTGTAAATCCGGTTTGTCGAGCCAATCAAATTGCGCCGCGCGCTTTATTCCGAGCGAATGCAACAGCAAAACCACTTCCGCCAGATCGCTGCGTTGAATCTCCGGGGTGTTACGGTCGGGCCGATTGAGTTGGCCGCTCTCTGTCCAGAGGCGATGGCAAGTTCCGGGTGCAGTTCGACCCGCACGACCTTTTCTTTGATCGGAAGAAGCACGACTGATCTCTTCGAGAAACAAATTGCTGATGCCGCGTTCGGAATCGTAACGAGCGACGCGTGCCTGCCCGCTGTCCACGACATGACGGATACCATCAATCGTCACGCTCGTTTCAGCGACGTTGGTTGCGATGACAATCTTGCGAAGTGGATTCGAGGCGAAGGCCCGGTCTTGTTCCTCGGCTTGAAGTTCACCGTGCAACGGAATCAAGGCAACGCGCTCGCTTAACTTCGCGGCTCGGAGTGCGTTCATCGTCGCGTTGATTTCGCCCATGCCCGGCATAAAAACCAGGACGTCGCCGGGGTCTGCGGAATTGACGATGCGCTCGACTGCATCGGCGGCTTGCTCAGTGAAAGGGCGTTCGTCCTGCGAGTCGAGATAGTTGACCTGCACCGGAAAACTTTGTCCCTCGGAAATCAGGATCGGACAATCGTCCAAATATTTGGCAACGGGTTCCGCATCGAGCGTTGCGGACATGACGACCATCTTCAAATCCTGACGATGCGTTTGTTGAATCTGTTTGACGAGGGCTAGTGAAACGTCACTGAGTAAATTGCGTTCGTGAAATTCGTCGAAGAGAATCACGCCAACATCTCCGAGCGAACGATCATCCTGCAACCAGCGCAGTAAAATTCCCTCCGTCACAAAACAGATGCGTGTGCCGAGACTCGTCTGGTCATCGAAACGAATTTGATAACCCACTTCGTCGCCGAGTCGGCCATTGCGTTCCCAGGCGACGCGCGCCGCGACCGTGCGCGCGGCGACGCGACGCGGTTGCAAAACGACAATTTTCTTTTTGCCAGCAAGTCCGGCGTCGAGAAGCATTTGCGGCACTTGCGTCGTCTTGCCCGAACCGGTCGGAGCGACAAGCACGAGTCGATTGCCAATGGTCAACCCGCCGATAATGGGCGGATGAATCTGCCAGATGGGAAGTGACTTTTGCACCGAGGAACACGGATGCGACTAAAACTTTAAGTTGCGCAAAATCAACACGGCGATGGAGAGCACCAGCATCAAACCTGCGGGCATAAATTTTTTAGTTTTTGCCAGGCGGATGCCGAAGATGACCACAAGCAGGCCGATCAAGATTTCCGGAAAATACTGCACATTGATTTTGTCCAGATTGTAGAGAGAGAGCAACGCGGCGAAGATCAGTGACATGATCAGCGAAACTTTGCTCTTCGCTTTAAGAAATCCCATCAGTCCCCCGAAGGCCAGCAATGCGATGTAAATCCAGAGAATTATTTTTGGGTTCATAATTATTTAATGCGCCGACAGTTAGCCACAAACGATAACAAAATGCACAAGAGAAAATTTGGCGGAAATTCGTTTGAGTTGAGGAGCAGAGACGGTGCTGAAAAATCGTCGAGTCGTAGTCGGCCAGGTCTTTGACAAAGCGCAACATGAGAGGAATGCCGTTTACTGTCGCGACGCGAATGGAAAACGTTGCTCATTTAACCGGAAAAAAACAGAGTTGTGACGCAGAAAATTATTAAAACGAAATGTTTTACTCCGGTTAGACCTTACTGTGAGCGAATATTGTAGAAGCGCTGTGGATTGTTCGTCGCTGACGAATCGGAGAACTGAAACTGGCCGGGGGAGATTTCCGCGATGCCACTGAGTGCCGTCCAATTGGTCAAAGGCAACGTCAGATTCGTCGTCGTCAGTACACCGAAGATCGCTCCGGGACTATTGGTGAAGGAGAATTGGAACGAACCATTGGCTAGTTTTTTGGCGTCAGTCAATGTGGTCGCCGTTGGAACGGGCACGCTAATGTTGACAATGCTGCTGGTGCTGGGAATGCCGTTGACGAACACCGTCGTCAGCGCATATCCGGGCGGGAAATTCCACACGGGCAGAGAAGTGAACGAATTTGTGGACCAGTTCGTGGTGGTCAAGAACATCGTTTGGCCACTTTCAACGCTGCGCAACTGCACTACCGGATGATCGCTTGATGAGTCCTGAGAATTGCCTCCCGAAGCACTGGAGATACCCCGAAACTGAGAACCGGTGATTACCAGTTTACTGCCAAGAGCTAGTGGCGAAGTGAAAGTGGCAATCTGTGGTTGCAAGGCTGAGGTGAAGCCCAGACCAACATCATACAGTTCCGCACTGGAAAGGGGTCCGACAGCTTGAGAATTCCATCCCGCAACGGCTAACACCTTCCCATCAGGAAGCAATGTCATCGTGAACCACTCGCGAGCGTTAGTCATCGCGTTGGCCGCCATCCAGGTGCCGGTAACTGGATCATACAACGCAACGCTAGAAAGAGTATTTCCCCCGTTGGTGCTACCATACCCACCGGCTAGTAGCACCTTCCCGTTTGCTAACAACGTAGCGCTGTGTAATTGTCGAGGTGGTATCAGGATACCGGAGGTCGTCCAGGCACTTGTGGCAGGATCGAACAACTCCGTGTTTGAAGGGTAGCCATTGCCTTTAAAACCTCCCGCGATCAACACTTTCCCGTTGGATAGCAACGTCGCCGTATGGTTCGCTCGAGGGGTGGACAGCGGGCTGCCAACGGTCCAAATTCCCGTAGCGGGATCGTACAGTTCTACGCTGGAATAATAAACGAAATCGCTGTTGCCTCCGGTAACTAAAACTTTTCCGTTGGGTAGCAATGTTGCTGTATGAGAATAGCGTGCGGCGATCATCCCCCCAGTCGCCGTCCACATCCCGTTGCTAGGTTCGTAGAGCTCGGCGCTATTGGTAGCGCTACTGCCTCGCTGTCCCCCAGCGACCAACACCTTTCCATTAGGCAGCAAGGTTGCAGTGTGATAAACGCGTTGAATGATTGGGGTGCCGGTATTTGTCCACACGCCGGTGGGTGGATCGTATAGCTCCGCACTAACATCATAGCCGACAACTAACACTTTCTCATTTGGTAGCAAGGTCGCAGTGTGACGAGAGCGCGAGTGCGCCATGTTGCCAGTCGTCATCCATGTTCCAGTGGCTGGATCATACAATTGTGTGCTGCGAGTATTGCCGCTCGGTGACCCAGCGACCATTACTTTCCCATTTGGTAGCAGGGTAGCTGTGTGAGAAAAACGTGCATTGATCAGCGCGCTAGTGTTCGTCCACGTCCCGCTGGCCCAATCATATATCTCCGTGCTGGAAAGAAACGCGGCCAACGTCAGTGCACCGCCCGCGACGAAAACTTTTCCATTGGGCAGCAACGTCGCTGTATGGCTGTAACGAGCGGTGTTGAGGGTGGCGTTGGTCGTCCATATTCCAGTGACTGGATCGTAAAGTTCCGCGCTGTTCAGGTCAGGCCCGCCTGTGACCAGAACTTTTCCATTGGGCAGCAAGATCGCTGTATGCCGGAAACGTGCGTTATTTAGCGAGCCGGTATTTGCCCACGTTCCGTTGGCCGGATCGAAGAGTTCCGCGCTATTTGTCATCGCGAGGTCAGCACCAAGGCCACCTGCGACGAGGACTTTTCCATTTGGCAATAACGTGGCCGTGAATTCAGAGCGAGCAGTGTTCAACGCGTTGGTATTCGTCCATGTGTCCGTCACCGAGTCGTAAATTTCCGCGCTGTTGATGGGATAACCACTGCCATCCGCCCCTCCCGCGACCAGCAGCCTTCCGTCCGGCAGCAAGGTCGCGGTGGCGTTTTGACGTCCCATATGGGGAATGCCGGTCACTGACCATGTGCCAGTGAAGGGATCGTACAACTCCGCGTTGCAGAGAAAATTAATGCCGGTTGCACCTCCCGTGACCAGCACTTTGCCATTTGGAAGCAATGTTGCGGTGTGACTGGCGCGGCTAAACATCATCGTTCCGGCTGCCATCCACGTTTCCGTGGCGGGATCATAAAGTTCGGCGTCGTAAAGAGTAGCTGGGGGAGAATTATCGTCGCCTCCGACAATGAGCACTTTTCCGTTAGGCAGAAAAGTGGATGTATGAAGCCCGCGTGCGCGGCTCATCGAAGCGACCGCCGCTGACTTTCCGGTTGCGGGATCGAATAATTCCGCAGTGGCAGTGGCGAGGTAACCTGCGCCATAATTGGTATAGCCACCCGCAATCAGCACCTTGCCATTGGATAACAGTGTTGCGGTGTGCCACATGCGAGACACGTTCATCGGACTGTTCGTGATCCAAGCGGAGGCTCGGACAGCTTGAATGATAGAGAAGCTGAACGCTATCGCGCCTATCGCCAATGCGGTGAGAAAACTGTTTCTTGGGCGAATTCTCATAGGACGCTTTCGAGCAGCTTGATGTGCTTGGGTCGGAAGAATTGGATTGCCCCCCATTCGCTGATTCCATGTTATCTCGGTTTACATTGCAAGCCCAATGCTTCAATCGCGCCGCTCGCGACTGACGAATCCGTTGAAGCCCTTGTTCGGGCACGCCCGTGTGCGGAGCTCAGGCGTAGTGCTTGGCAAATGCCAGAAACGTCGGGAATATCGGGTTGCGTGTGATCTTGCGCCGTGCTGCTGCTGGTCTTTGACACAGCCGTGTCCGTCGCGAATAAGTTGATTCTATTTCTTTGTCCGATCACTTGGAATCCGAAGATGCCAGCAACTGCGGCAAAATACCCCCTCCGTCTGGAAGTAGAATAATCCGCACTTCGCCGTCGATCATTTTTTGGATCTCCAACACGTTGAAAAGAGCGGAGGCGACGTCCGGATCTTTTGAAATTTCCTGCAGTGCTGCGCCCACGATCTTTGGGCGAATAGCGCCGGCTTTCGCAAATTCAACTGCCGCCTGTCTCTCTGCGGTGCTGGTGATGATGCTCACCTGGTTCGCGCCATCTTGAGTGATGGCTGAGGTTACCTGGCGCAGTCGATTAACCACTTTGCTTTCGATCTGTTTGATCATGCCCACATCGCGGAAATGGACTTTGCGAATATAGATGGAGCCGAGTTTGTATCCCCACTCGTGCGATTTGGGAGAAACTTCCGCGCGC
>JBKJOA010000179.1:0-4204 GCA_046593365.1 Limisphaerales bacterium | reverse complement strand
TGATGTCACCTGCCTGGACTTGGGCAAGGCAAGGATTCTGAATCTGCCGGGCGAAACCTTTGTGGAGTATCAATTGGCCGCCAAAGCAGCGCGACCGGATTTGTTCGTCGCGGTGGCGGGTTATGGTGATTACGCGCCGGGGTATATCGGGACGGCTATCGCTTACGAACAAGGCGGTTATGAAACTACACCTCCTGCCTCAAATGTGGCCCCGGAAGTCGAAGGTTTGCTCATGACCGCCATACGAAAGCTGCTGCATTCGCCACCTTGAATGAGTGAGGGGAATTGAACTTTGTTGGAGGAGAATCGTATTTGAGTTTGCAGCGCTTGGATCAATTACAATTTGATTTTGATTGGGATTGAGTTGGTGCATCTGACCGCGCTTTCTAGTTGCACTCATGGCAAGCTTGTCAGGAGCTCTGCGGTTGCTCCACACTACGGACATGGCAAAATCAACTGATTGTGGGAACTCGTGGCTTGGCCCCTGGTTTTCTGGCTTGGGTATGGTGACGCTAATGACTTTCTACGCGGCAACTGATTCCCTTGGCGAGGCTAAGGATTCGCAAGCCGGTGCGGAACCCGCAGTGACCTTTCTGGAGGGGAAAGCCATGACTCCCGCTATCCAGCATGTGAAGGTTTACGCTGTGCCGGGTCGTTTTGGAGGATGGCCGGCCAATCACGGCCTATGGTCGTGGGGTAGCGAAATTCTTGTCGGTTTCAGTCGTGGCTATTACAAAGACCTCGGCGAGCGGCACAACATCGACCGCGAACGTCCTGAGGAACACCTGCTCGCGCGCAGCTTTGACGGAGGTGAGACATGGACCATTGAAGATCCATCTTTGCACGGTGCGCTTATTCCGGTCGGCAAGGCACTTCACGGAATTGCACCGCCAGAGCTGAAAGAGAAGCCTTGGCGCGATTGTCCGGGGGGCATTGACTTCACGCATCCAGACTTCGCCATGGCTCTCCGCATGACCGACGTAAAGGTTGGTCCGTCGCGGTTTTACTACTCCACTGATCGCGGCCATTACTGGGAAGGACCTTTCCGACTGCCGATGTTCGACCAACGCGGTGTCGCCGCGCGCACGGACTACCTCGTCAATGGCCCGCGCGATTGCCTATTGGTTCTGACCGCGTCGAAGCCGGGGGGAGAAGAAGGTCGACCGTTCTGCGCGCGCACAACCGACGGCGGACGCTCGTGGAAATTCATTTCGTGGATCAACGCCAATCCGAAAGGCTACGCGATCATGCCCTCGACAATCCGATTGAGTGATCGGGAATTGTTCACGGCCATCCGTTGCCGCGATGAGACGAAAGCGTGGATTGAAACCTATCGTTCGCTTGATAATGGAAAGCACTGGAAGCTGGAGAACATTCCCGCACCGGATCTCGGGACGGGCAATCCTCCGAGCATGATCCGGCTGAAAGATGGTCGCGTCTGTCTTACTTACGGTCACCGCGCTCCTCCTTTCGGAATTCGCGCGCGGCTGAGCAAGAATGGCGGGCGCACTTGGGAGCCGGAGATAATTCTGCGCGCCGATGGCGGTGGAACCGACATTGGCTACCCGCGCACGGTTCAGCGTCCGGATGGAAAGATCGTCACGGTCTATTACTTCCACGACCAACCCAAAGGAGATCGCTACATTGCAGCGACCATCTGGGAAGCGAACTGAGGTGCCGTGCGTCAACCACCAAGTGAAAACCATACCTGTTGGGAATTCCCCTATTTCTAAACTAATCGGCGTTGCTTAAGGCTATTCGCTTCTTTGCCAATTTCACCTGGTCAACGCTCAACTGAATCGTAGCCACCCTCGAATACAAGGTTGCCGCGTTTGCTAGTTTTCCCTCACGAAACAACGCGTCCGCTTTTTCCATAAGGGCGGGCGCGGATTGAATCCAATCGAACTTCCGGGCGACCTCGCGAGTGCTGCTGATTTCCGCTTCATTGAGCCGGGTGCCGGTCGTGCCGGACGCCATCAGGTTGGTGGTGTTTTGCCGATGCTGAAGACCAAAGGCATGCCCCAGTTCGTGGGAAGTGACCCTGGGCAACGGTTCGTCGATGCCACCTTCCACTATTCGCAGCGAAGCGGTGTCCTTCACAAAAATAGCTGCGGGGAAGTAGATGCCGTTGTTCAACATTTCTTTGACGAAGTAGATGTGAAACAGGTTCGTGGCTCGCGATTCCCTTGGGCGCAACTCCAACAGCGCAAGGTGGTAGGCTTCCTCTGCACCCTGTGAGTAAAGTTCCTGCCCCTGCGCTTCTTCTTTCACCAATGATTCCAGATAAAAATGCAAACCAGCCTGTGACCAGACGCCATTCACTTTTTGAAGAATCCGGGTGATGTCCCTTTCGGTGAGGGTGGTTTGAATCGTGGGCGAATCTTTGGCCGACAAAAGATGCACGCGCACTGGCGATAGGAGATAATCACTGAAAGCAAATCGGTTCGTTGGCGTTTGCCCATGCGCAGGCCCAACGAAATTCAATCCGGTAAAGGCCAGCGGGACTAATCCAAATAAAAATCGAAGACCGGGCACTAGCATAGAGCTTGTTCGAATACTTTGCTTTGGAGCTTCGCCTTCAGGCCGTTTGCGTGTGGAAATGTCCGACTTCGGAACCCTAAACGTATGGCGATAGTATGTTCAAGCAGGCTCATATTTTTCGATTCGCTTTTTCGCGCTCGCGCCAGGTTGCCAATGCGCCCACATCGCGCCCCACCCCGGCTTCGCCTGCGTGATAGGCCAGGCGGCGCCGCCATCGGAGGACATGACGTAGATTTGTCGCGTGCCGCTACGGTTCGAGCCGAAGACCGTCCATTGGCCATTGGGAGAAAATTGGGGGTGATAGTTGAGGTAGCCACTCCTGGTGTAGGTGAGTTGTTCCGTTGTTCCAGGCAGAGAGACGCGCATCAATTCGACGCTCTCTCCGATTTTTGCCGTGTAGTAAATCCATTTTCCGTCTCGCGACCAGATTGGAACATCACTGCTGCCACCGTGAAAATCGGGAACATCAAAAATGGTCACCTCGCCACGATGACCCCGACGGTCAGCCACCTTGCGTAGTCCGCTGCCATCGCGTCGAACGATGTGCGGGTGACAATTGTAATGTTCGCCCGCGACGAATAATAACCACTCCCCATCCGGCGACCACTGCGGCGCAAAGTTGAAGGGTTGCCTGGTGTCAATGCGCCTCGCATTCGCGCCATCGGCGTCCGCGATGTAAATCTGATAACTTTTGTGGTAGGCAATTTGTTTTCCATCCGGCGAAGCATTGAAGCCGTAGGCAAACTCCTTGGAATTCTCGGTGAGGTCTTTTTTGTTGCGCCCCTCCAAATCCATGCTGAACGGATGTGAGTCGCCGCCAATCAGCCCCTGAAACCCTAGCTTCTTCGGATCCTTGGGCCAGAAGAACACACCCGTATTGTAGAAGCTCGCCCGCTCCACAGCGGTGACGTTCGTAAGTTTTCCGCTCGCCAGATTGAGCAGCAACGTGTCACACAACCACCCCTCTCGCGTGAACCGAAACGTTTTGTGTTCTTCTTCCCACGCCGCATTTTCAGGACTTTCCCACCCGCTGCCGATGATCGCTTGCCTGCCATCCGGCGACCATCCGGCGAATTGTGTCCAGGTATTGGGTTTGCGGGAAAGTTCGCTGGCCACGAGCCGATGATGAGTTCCGTCGGCCCGCACCACACCGGCGCGCATGGTGATTCCATTCGCGTGTCGTCCGCCCGGCAGATTCGTTCGAAACTCAGTAAAGCCGATGAGTTCGCGGGGGCGCTTGGCGACGGAGGCGGCAAACAGCGAACCGGGATTTAAAAACGATGCAGCTCCCGCCATTCCTAATCCCGCTCTCTGCAAAAACTTTCGACGGGATAGGATCGATCCTTTGAAGTTAGGGTTTTGCCGATCGGTCTTCATGGCCGATGAAACTGCAATGGTCACGCAACGCGGTCAAGTAGGCTTTGCAACACCGAGTTTGAACTCTCGTGGCAAAAATCGGGCAAGCATCCCGCGCTTAACTTAAACCTGCAACAAACGAAACCTTGTCAACCAAGCTTTGTTAACAGCCTGATTTGCTTTAACCCAATTCATTCAAAACCGGCCATTCTCATTTTTGCTAATGGCCATCTAACTGCTAGAACATCCAACATGGATTTAATAGATTTGAGTACGACGGCGCTTGTCACATGCGCATTGTTTGAGA
>JBKJOA010000065.1:0-4535 GCA_046593365.1 Limisphaerales bacterium | reverse complement strand
TGCAGTTTTGTGAGCCAAACTTCAATCGAGAGAAGGTCATCGTAACGAGCGGGCGATTTGTAGCGCAGATGACATTCGATTGCGGGAAAAATCAGTCCGTCGCTCTGTAGTTTCGAGAGTGGGATTTCCAGTGAACGAAAAAATTCACCACGGGACGCTTCAAGCAAATTCAAATAACGGGCGTAGTAAATGTGATTTCCAACCGTGCATTCAGCGTAGGTAACCCGGTGCGTGTGCTGGAAAGTTTTTTCAGACATGCGTGGATTTCAAATGCGTGAAGATTAAATGTCGAGTTCCAGTTTTGCTCGTAGCGGCTCGACGTGGGAGGCCGTAAGCGACGCGCAAATAAAAATCAGCCCGCCCTCCTCACCTCGGCGCTGCAACAGTTGATACCAAAACATCCGGTTGCGCCCTATGACTTTCAGCGTATGTTTGGCGCATGGATTGGCAGGAAATAACAGCCCTGAGTATTGTGGCGGGGACCGCAGTCGTGTTTGTGTTGCAAAAATTCCGCCGAAAAAAATTTAGTTTTCAACGCGACACACATTGCGGTTGTTCCAGTGGCGGCGGATCTGCAACAGGAAGCTCCATTATTTTTCATGCGCGCAAAGGTGAGCGCGGGCAAATCATCATGAAAATGAAGTAATGTTGAAAAAATTAAACCACTAAGATAAAGTCTCGATATGGCCATGTGCAAAGTTAGTTCCACATTGCATTTTTCAAAACGCGCGCAGGTGTCCAGCAGCCGAGAAGCTGAATCCCATTGGGTCCCCAACACCGACGTTTACGCAATGGAAGGTGGGTTGGTCATCAAAGTTGAACTTGCCGGCATGCGCCGGGAAGATCTCGAGCTGACCATCGAGGAAAACCGGCTTAAAATTAGCGGGCAGCGCCCGGATGGCTGCCGCTCGCCCAAGTGTAAATTTCTGGTCATGGAGATCAACTACGGTGCCTTTGAAAGCGTGATTGAATTGCCGCCGGGCTATGATTTGACTCAGGCCAAGGCCGCTTATCAGAACGGATTTTTGCGAATCGACGTGCCCATCGCCAACGACGTGAAACCCAAAAGATTATCGGTGACGATCACGGGCGCATAATCATCTGAACTTTTCCGGCACGAACTCATCTAATGGTTCAACGGAACTATGACACCCGATACCCAATTCATCGATATTCTCGGTTCATCTGGGACCGCTGATCCCTCCGGCACAAAAGTCTGGGCGAAAACTCTGCCCGAAAATCTTCCGATTCTTGGCCTCTCCGACATCGTAATTTTCCCCGGAATGGTTTCGCCACTTCTCGTTGAAACCACCCAGAGTATTCGTTTGATTGACGACGTCGTAGCGGGTGATCGTTTTCTTGGCCTCGTTTTGCAACGCAACCCTGATGTTGAGAATCCTGTCCCCGAAGATTTATGGCCGCACGGATGCGCAGCGCGCGTCTTGAAGATGCTAAAATTTCCCGACAACACTGTCCGTGTTTTAGTCGAGGGATTGCGAAGGTTTCGAGTGGCTGAATACACCTCGAACAACCCTTATCTCATCGCCAAAATTGAAAGAATAAAAGATGTCGTGGAGAATTCTCTGGAAATTACCGCGCTCAGCCGCAATGCCGAACGACAATTTCAGGAAATTATCAAGCTGTCGCCCGCACTTTCCGAACAAGTCAAAGTCGCAGCGCTCAACACGGAAGAGCCGGGAAAACTCGCCGATCTCATTGGTGGAAATCTCAATCTTAGCCTCGAAGAACGCCAGCATTTACTGGAAACACCTTCCGTCAAGGAGCGGTTGACGAAACTTTTGCCGCTGCTCAGTCGAGAGCTGGAAGTCCTCACCCTCGGTTCGAAAATTCAAAACGAAGTCATCAGCTCCATGTCCAAGAGCCAGCGGGATTTCTTTTTGCGCGAACAAATTCGCGCCATCCAGCGTGAACTCGGCGAGAATGATCCAGCCAGCACCGAAGCGGTCCTGCTCCGGGAACAGATCGAAAAAAACCAACTTCCGGAAGACGTCAAAACTGTCGCGCTGAAAGAATTGGAACGGATTCAGCAGATGTCTCCTGCCGTCGCTGAATACACGATGACCCGCAATTACCTCGATTGGTTGATCAATTTACCCTGGTCGAAATCAACGGAAGATAAGCTTGATCTCGCCCATGCCGCGCGAATTCTGGACGAACAACATTTTGGCCTCAACAAAGTAAAAGATCGTCTGCTCGAATTTTTGGCGGTCATCAAACTGAAGCAGCAACTCAAAGGGCCGATTCTTTGTCTGGTCGGTCCGCCCGGAGTTGGAAAGACGTCGCTGGGCAAAAGCGTGGCCGATGCGCTGGGTCGAAAGTTTGCCCGCATTTCACTGGGCGGAATGCGTGACGAAGCGGAAATCCGCGGGCATCGCCGCACCTACGTTGGCGCGTTGCCCGGAAGAATCATTCAAACCTTGCGCCGGGTTGAGAGCCGCAATCCGGTTTTGCTTCTGGACGAGATTGACAAGGTCGGGTCCGATTTTCGTGGCGATCCCGCATCGGCTTTGCTGGAAGTTCTCGATCCATCTCAGAACAGCACTTTTACCGACCATTATCTCGATCTACCTTTTGATCTCTCGCGGGTCCTGTTCATTACCACGGCCAACTGGCTTGACCCAATCCATCCCGCATTGCGCGACCGGCTCGAAGTGATTGAATTGCCCAGTTACACCGCAGCCGAAAAAGTTCAAATCGCCCGGCGTCATCTGGTCCCGCGCCAATTGGATGAACACGGTTTGAAAAAGAAGCTGGTTCGCTTTCCCGACGCCACCTTGCGTCGCCTCGTGCAGGATTACACTCGCGAAGCAGGTGTGCGCCAGCTTGACCGGGAAATCGCTTCACTCACCCGCAAAGCCGCGCGTACGATTGTTTCCCAAAAAAATCCGACAGAGCCGCTGGTGATCAGGCCGAAGCAACTGCCGGATTTTCTCGGCCCGGCGAAATTCATTTCCGAAGAAGCGGAGCGCATTACCGAATACGGAATTGCGATTGGGCTGGCCTGGACTCCGGTTGGGGGAGAAATTTTGTTCATCGAAGCCACACGAATGCCGGGCAAAGGCAATTTGATTTTGACTGGTTCCCTCGGCGACGTGATGAAGGAAAGCGCGCAAACGGCTTTAAGTTTTTTGCGAAGCCAGGCCAACTCTTTAAAAATTAATGTCGGCGATTTTTCGATTCAGGATATTCATGTGCATGTTCCGGCCGGTGCGACGCCCAAAGACGGACCCAGCGCGGGTGCGACCATTGTGGCCGCACTGGCTTCGTTGATGATGCATCGCATGGTGCGCTCGGATCTGGCAATGACCGGCGAAATCAGTTTGCGCGGCCGGGTTTTGCGCGTGGGGGGCATTAAAGAAAAAGTTTTGGCGGCTGCGCGTTCCGGTGTGAAGCAATTAATTTTGCCTGAGCAAAATAAAAATGATTGGCTGGAAGTTCCGGCTGAAGTGCGAAGCAAAATGAAAGTGTATTTTGTGCGGACGATTTCGCAGTTAATTCCTTTAGCCTTGCGCCCCGCATGATTTTTCGCCAATTCGCTTTTGTCTTGCTGGGGATTCTTAGCGCAAACCTGGCAGTTGCTCAGACTACCGAATCCGAACCGCGAACAGGTGACGCTCTTGTCGAGCAACTGCGTTCGCTGCAACCGAGGGAAAGCGCGGAAATTTCCGGCGTGTTAAAAATTAAATCACCCAATCGCCGGGCAGACATTCCTGTTGTGTTGACGATTATCACCAATGGAAATTCCTGGCAGGTGATTTACGAAACGCGTCCGACGACGAACAGCGGCGCGGAAAAGCTGATCGTGATCCGCTCGGCTAATCAGCCAAACAAATATTTGTATTCGCGCGCACCGACTCCGAGAACGAATTTACCCGATCCGAAACCGCTCGCGTCCGGCGATGCGAATATTCCTTTCGCAGGCTCTGATTTTTGGCTGACGGAACTGGGCTTCGAATTTCTGCGCTGGCCCATTCAGCGAAAACTTCCAGGGGAAATGCGTCTTGGTCAGCCCTGCTACGTTTTGGAAAGCCTTAATCCCGGCGCGCCATCGGTGGTGCGGATTAAGTCATGGATTGAGAAGGAAAGCGGCGGGTTCCTGGTTGTGGAAGCGTACGATCGTAACAAGAGAATGGTGAAAGAGTTTTCGTTAGGCGGGAGCAGTATGAAAAAAGTGAACGGGCGCTGGCAGTTGAAGAAAATGAAAATCAGTTCGCCTCAGGCAAAATCGGAGACAATCCTTGAATTCGATCTGCCGAAGGACTGACGAATCAGAGGGAGGTCACGCGAAACTTTTATCCCCCCTTTGTGCGATCAAAGGAACAGGATTACGCTAAATAACAAAGATCCCCACTGCGGACGCCTCTAATCTGATCCGTTTGCCGAATGGCGTCAGTCTCGAATGGCGCTTAGATAAGGGCATGTTTCGATGGTTTTTGCGACTGCTTCCGGTTGCGTTCCACGACCATTTCATGGCGCGGTTTGGTGAGCAAGCGGAAGTTCTTGGGGCGGCGTTT
>JBKJOA010000378.1:0-3467 GCA_046593365.1 Limisphaerales bacterium | reverse complement strand
CTATGTGAAGATCGATGGCAAGCTGGAATACGATCAATGGTGCGAAGGCATTCGCCAGGGGCGCAACTACGTCAGCGACGGCAAGAGTCATCTGATGGAATTCCGGGTTAACGACGTAGCCTTGGGCGAGAAGGGAAGCGAGCTGAACCTGTCCAAGCCGACTTCGATCAAAGTAACGGCCAATGTCGCCGCACGCTTGAACGAGCAACCGAACCCGGCCTTGCAGAAACTGGATTACGCGAAGAAACCGTATTGGGACATTGAACGCGCCCGGATCGAATCCAGCCGCGAAGTTCCAGTCGAAGTCATCGTCAACGGCTATCCGGTTGCTCAAAAAAACATCCTGGCCGACGGCAACCTGCAAGAGGTCAGCTTCGACGTGAAGATTGACCGCAGCAGTTGGGTGGCCTTGCGCATTCTTCCATCGTCCCATACTAACCCCATTTTTGTTCAGGTGGATGGCAAACCGATTCGAGCATCACGTCGCAGTGCGGAATGGTGCTTGAAAGGCGTTGATCAATGCTGGTCGCAGAAGGAGAAGTTTATCAAAGCCGAGGAACAGGAGGAGGCCCGGCAAGCCTACGAACACGCGCGGGTTGCTTACGGAAAGATTTTGAGTGAGAGCACAGAGTAAAGATTGCCTGCAAGGGATCGCCTCTAAACTTGGAGTAGGTTAATGAACCCAATCAAAAGTGGCCTTGCCCCGATTTGGTGGACCAGGTATGAATGTATGAGGCAGGGAGGCGCAGAGAATCCCTCTGCGGGCTTCCCATTTTCCTCTGTGCCTCCGTGCCTTTGTGGTTAATTCTTCCAACAATCATCAGACGTGCCCGCGTACTCGACTTTGTTTTCTCCCGTTGCATTATGGCCAGCGCGAATGTGATGACACTTTATGACCTGATTCCAAAAGGCGGGCGGGCGGGCAACGACCTGTTGCTTGGGAAATTTCTGGAATATGTAGAGGCCCGAAAGCTCGATCTTTATCCCGCGCAGGAATCCGCCATTCTCGAACTGTTCGAGGAGAAGAACGTTATCCTGAACACGCCCACTGGTTCGGGTAAATCTCTGGTTGCAACGGCGCTGCACTTCAAAGCGATCGCTCAGGGAAAACGGTCGGTTTACACCTGCCCAATCAAAGCGCTGGTGAATGAAAAATTCATGGCGCTCTGCCGCGAGTTTGGTCCCGATAATGTGGGACTCAGCACCGGCGACGCTTCGGTCAATCGCGCTGCGCCGATCCTTTGTTGCACGGCGGAAATCCTCGCAAACATTGCGTTGCGCGATGGAGACAAGGCTGACGTGCAAGACGTGGTGATGGATGAATTTCATTATTACGCCGACCGCGAACGTGGCACCGCGTGGCAGGTTCCGCTACTCACATTGCCGCAAACGCGCTTCCTGTTGATGTCCGCCACCCTCGGCGACACGACTTTTTTTGAAGAAGAACTCACGAAGTTGACAGGACGGCCGACGGTCACCGTTTCCTCCACAACGCGCCCGGTTCCGCTCGAACACGCCTACTCTGAACTTTCGCTCGCCAATACTTTGGAGAGCCTCGCCGCCGAGGGCAAAAGTCCCGTTTACGTGGTGCATTTCACACAATTGGATGCCGCGCAAAGTGCGCAGGATTTCACGAGCGTCAATGTTTGCACACGCGAGGAAAAAGCAGCGATCGCCACCGCCATCCAGGATTTTAAATTCAATAGTCCGTACGGGCCCGATCTGAAAAAGTGGTTGCGACACGGCATCGGTTTGCATCACGCGGGGCTATTGCCGAAATATCGCGTGTTGGTCGAACAGCTCGCGCAACAAGGTTTGCTCAAAGTCATTTGCGGAACTGACACGCTCGGCGTCGGCATCAACGTGCCAATTCGCACGGTGCTCTTCACGCGCCTTTGCAAATACGACGGACAGAAAACGGGTATTCTGAGTGCACGCGATTTTCATCAGATTAGCGGGCGGGCGGGGCGAAAAGGATTCGATGATCGCGGCTGGGTGGTCGCGCAGGCTCCCGAACACATGATCGAGAATTTAAAGCTCGCGGAGAAGTCGGCGCGTGACGGCAAGAAGACGGTGAAACGTCAACCACCGGAAAAAAATTTCGTCAATTGGGACAAGCAAACTTTTATCCGGTTAATCTCCGCTCCACCCGAGCGCTTGAGTTCGCGCTTCCAGGTTTCCCACGGGATGTTGTTAAACGTGCTCAGTCGAAAAGGAGACGCCTGCCGCGCCATGCAGCAATTGATTGCGAGCAGCCACGAATCGCCAAAAGCGAAAAAAGCGCACATGAAACGCGCGTGGCAATTATTCCGCTCGCTGGTGGATCGCAAAATCATCGAGTTCATTCCACGCACCGAGGAAGGCGTTTATCTGCGCGTCAACGTGGATTTGCAGGACGATTTTTCGATGGACCAGGTTTTGTCGTTATATATGCTCGACACCGTCCCGCTGCTCGATCCGCAAGCGTCCGATTATGCACTCGATCTGATTACGCTCGTCGAATCCATCATTGAAGACCCCGACATCATTCTCCGCAAGCAACTCGACCGCGTGAAGGACCAAAAAATGGCGGAGATGAAAATGGAAGGTATCGAATACGAGCAGCGGATGGAAGAATTGGAAAAGCTCGAATATCCCAAGCCGAAGCGCGAATTTATTTACACGACTTTCAACGCGTTTGCCGACCAGCATCCGTGGGTGGGACAGGAAAACATTCGCCCGAAATCAATCGCCCGCGAAATGTTCGAACAATTCCGTTCGTTCGCAGATTACATCAAGGATTACGAATTGCACCGCGCGGAGGGACTTCTGTTGCGCCACCTCTCTCGCGTGCACAAGGTGCTGACGCAAACCGTTCCCGATGCCGCCAAGAACGATGCCGTTCGCGAAATGGAAATTTATCTCAGCACCATGATTCGCCAGGTGGATTCCAGCTTGATCGACGAATGGGAAAAAATGCGCGATCCGAATTATCAGCCGCTCGCCGCAAAACCGGAAGTGCGTCCGCCGGGTGCAGAAGAAGCGGCGCAAGACATTACGCGCGACACGAAAGTTTTTACCGCCGCCATTCGCAATCGCATTTTCACGTTCCTTCGCTTTCTAGTCATAGGCGATTTCGAGAATGTCGTGGCCGCGCTGGATTCACCCGAACAACCCGAGGCGGAACCGTGGACGACGGAGCGATTGCGTGCGGCGACGGAATCCTATCACGCGGAGCACGAATACATTTGTCTCGATCCCAACGCGCGCAACATCCGGCATACCTACGTCACGCCGTCCGAGGACAAACGAAGTTGGCGCGTTCAGCAAATGCTCGTCGATCCCGAGGAACAGAACGATTGGGTGGCTGAGTTCGAAATTGATTTGGCGCAATCACGACTCGCTGGAAAACCGTTTCTCCGCCTGCGCCGGCTTGGCAAACTCGCTTGAACAGTCGAGTGCTTTCGGAAACAATCAGCAGCGCATTT
>JBKJOA010000289.1:0-3331 GCA_046593365.1 Limisphaerales bacterium | reverse complement strand
CGCCGGAGACGCGAACCCATTCGTGAGACTTGGCGTAATTTAAATCCATTGGAACGTTGCTCATAAATTTTTGGCAGCTTACGCAGACGAGAGAGATTGAAAATAATTATTTGCGACTTGGCGGCGTCTCGGCAGAGCGCCGCAGAATAGTGCGTGAACGGCGCTCTGCCGAGACGCCGCTACGTCGCAAATAATTATTTTCAATCTCTCTCGTCTGCGTAAGCTGCAAAAAATTTATGAGCAATGTTCCAACCGATTTAAAATACGCCAAGTCTCACGAATGGGTTCGCGTCTCCGGTGATACCGCGACCGTCGGCATCACCGACCACGCGCAGCACGAATTGACCGACATCGTGTTTGTGGAATTGCCCGCCGTCGGGCGCAAAGTGAAAGCGGGCGAAGCGTGCGCTGTCGTCGAGTCCGTCAAAACCGCGAGTGACATTTATTCGCCCGTCAGTGGAGAGATTTTGGAAGTGAACCAGTCCGTCGTGGACAAACCGGAATGGGTCAACACCGACCCGCACGGCAACGGCTGGTTTTACAAAATCAAATTGAGCGATGCTGCGGAAGTGAATGCGCTGCTCACGCCGGAACAATATAAAAAACAAATCGGCAGTTAAGTTGCAGCACATGATCTGGTGGACGATTTGCCATGTCGAAAAAACTATCAACTAGATCCGCACCATGAAACGAAGATTTTTGGGCCTATTTATTTGCGCCGTAATTTCTCCAGCACCTCAGCAGGCAACCCAATCTCTTTTTGTTCGCCAAGCCAGCGCAACGCTTGCGCCAAATTGAAAAAACTTCCCTCGATCTGCGCGTCAAAGGCTGCGTGCAAAACTTTTCCCAGTTCTTTTCCCGCCGGCATTCCCAGCTCAAGCAAATGTCGTCCTAGCAAAATGGATTGCGGCGGTTTCGATTGGATCTCCAGTTCGTGAGCGCGCGCCAAAAGCAATTTCACATTTTCAGGAACCACCGCAGGTTTGGGCGGGCGTCCCATGTGGTCAGCGGTCATGACGACGCAAAGGCCGTGAATATTCTCCGGCTCCAAACGCTTGGCGAGACGGCGAACCGCGCGGTCGGTCAATGTTTGAAAATGGGCGAGGTGATTCAACACCAGCGGAACGACTCGCTCTCGAATGGCCAACGGCGCGCTGATTCGCGCCAGAAAATTCTCTGTGAGCGGCACGCCCGCCTCTTCGTGTCCCGGCGAAACGATTCGCATTTCTCCGTTTTTCAATGCGCGGTGAGTTGTGGGTGGCTTACCGAAATCGTGCGCGAGAATGGCGAGCGAAAAAACAACGCGCGATTCAACGCCTGCATTTTTCCATTCGGGAAGTTTCACCATGGCGTCGCAGCAATGGCAGGTGTGGATAAAAACGTCGCCTTCAGGATGCCATTGCGGTTCCTGCGGAGTGCCGATGAGCGATTGAATTTCGGGAAAATGATCCATCCATTCTGTTGCCGCCAAAAATTTGAGACCACGCGACGGCGTCGAACTTTTCCCGGCCCATTTGAACCATTCCTCGCGCACCCGCTCAACTGCAAGTTCGGCGTAGCTCGATTTGGTTTTTCGGCAAAGCTCGATTGTCTCCGACGCAACTTCCAAATCAAATCGCGCGGTGAATTGCATTCCTCGCAGGACACGCAAGGGATCTTCTGAAAATGCCGAACTGGTGTGGCGAAGAATTTTTCGTTCGAGATCAGAAACGCCGCCGAAAAAGTCGAGCAACTGTTTTGCTCTCGGATCGTACATCAAGGAATTGATGGTAAAATCGCGACGTGACGCAGCTTCCTTCGGTGTGATTGAAGAATCAAATTCAACCTGAAATCCCTTGTGGCCCGGTGCGATCTTGGAGTCGCGGCGCGGAATGGTAAAATCCAACGTGTGTCCACCCGCTATCGCCAGTTTTACCACGCCAAAGGAGCGCCCTACTAAGTCCGTTTTGCCCCAACGCGCCAGTGAGTGGACCAGTTGCTCGTAGTTAATCCCAAAAGCTTCGATGTCGAAATCTTTACACTCCAAGCCCAGCAACGCGTCGCGCACACAACCGCCAACCAGATAGGCGTTTTTCAACTCCCCAGTCTCGGAAAGAATTTTTTCTAGATGTGGCGGCACCCGAATCATTAGCGCAATTAAAGGCGGCGGCCTCTAACGGTCAATGTAAACCTCTCTTGATTTGATCGGAAAAACCAGGCGTCCAAATGTCTATAGACAAATCAGGCCAGCTATTGTAAATATCGGATGTATCAAACCTGTCAACCGGTCTCTGGCTGAGTCGCCATGGGACGACTGGGTGCGGGTTGGAACAACTCAAAGGTCAAATATGAAGCTCATCAAATTGTTAGCGGTTGCGGCGTGCGCGTTTGCATTGGTTACCAGTTCATCAATGGCGCAGGAGAAAAAAGCCGAGAAGAAATTAAAGGGGAAAGTTGTTGCCGGCAGTTGCTGTGACAAAAAAATAAAGGCGGGTGAAACCTGTAGTCATCCTTGTTGCGTAGATGCGGCCAAGGAGGGAAAAGTTTGCGAAAAATGCAATAAGAAAGAAGAGAAAAAAGAAGAAACCAAGTAATCTTTTTTGCATTTCAAAACGGCCGGTTGGCTTTGTCAACCGGCCGTTTTCTTTTTGAAGTCACGGTTGGTTTGTTTTGTTCAATTCACGCTCGCGCAGCCAGGCAAAAATCACTGGCGTCACGATTAAAATGTGGATCAGGCTGCTGATCATTCCGCCGATCACCGGTGTGGCCAACGGCTTCATTACTTCAGCGCCAGTTCGCGTGCTCCACATAATCGGCAACAAACTCGCCACGACCGTTGCAACGGTCATTACTTTTGGACGAAGCCGCAACCGCGCGCCGTCTTTGATCGCTTGAATTAAATCATCGCGATTGAATGCCGCGCCGCGTTCGGCTTTTTTCTTTTCCAACATTTCTTCGAGGTAAACCACCATCACGACGCCAGTCTGAATGGCCGTCCCGAACAGCGCGATGTAACCGACCCACACCGCCACGCTGAAATTGTAGCCGAGCAAGAATTGCAAAATCACTCCGCCAGTCAGCGCAAATGGAACCGCTAAGATGACGTGAGCCGCTTCTTTGACGGAGCGATAGACAATGTAAAGCAGCAGAAAAATAATCAGCAGCACAGCGGGAACGATGATTTGCAAAGTGCGTTGCGCGTGAATCTGGTTTTCGTACTGGCCGCTCCATTCAATCGTCATTCCGGGCGGCAGTTTGATTTCTTTTTCGATGCGCGCCCTAAGTTCGTTGACAAAACCGCCGAGGTCGCGGTCGGTCACATTCGCCTGCACGAAAACGCGTAAACGTCCGT
>JBKJOA010000264.1:0-4730 GCA_046593365.1 Limisphaerales bacterium | reverse complement strand
CGCGCTCATTTGCCACTCCTGACCAAAGGCGGGCAACTCCGCTTTGTCGATTTCTTCGGCAACCTTTATGAAGAAAATGGCGTGGAGGTCATTCAATGCAACATCCGCGACATCACCAGGCGCAAAGAGATGGAACAACTGCTCGCGGAAAAGGCGCGGCTGATCGACCTGAGCAATGACGCCATCATCGTGCGCGATCTGACTAATAAAATACGTCTTTGGAACATGGGCGCGGAGAAGCTTTTCGGTTGGACTTTCCAGGAAGCAATCGGGAAAGACCTTCACACTTTGCTCCAGACGGAATTTCCCAAGCCGATGGAGGAAATCATCGCGCATCTCCAGCGCGAAGGCCGGTTCAACGGCGAAGTTGTCCAGATAACGCGGGATGGCCGTCGGGTGCGCTCGCTCTGCGGCTGGGTTCTGGATCGGGACACTGACTCGATTTTCACCAGCTACACGGACATCACCGAACGCACCAAGGCCGAGGACGCGCTGCATGGGAGTGAAGATCGCTTTCGCGCGTTCGTGACGGCCAGTTCAGATGTGATCTATCGCATGAACGCCGATTGGAGCGAGATGCGCGAACTGGATGGCCGGAACTTCATTGCTACTTCGGAAAAACCAAGCCGCACCTGGCTGCAGGATAATATTCCTCCGGAGGATCACCCGCAGATGATGGCGGCGATTAACGAGGCTATCCAGACCAAAAGCATTTTCCAATTGGAGCATCGCGTCCGGCGCGCAGATGGCACTTTTGGCTGGACGTTCTCGCGCGCGGTTCCGTTGCTGGATGCAACTGGGAAAATTGTGGAATGGTTTGGCGCGGCGAGTGATGTGACCGAGCACAAGTTGAGCGAGGAAGCGTTGCGCGCAAGCGAAGAACGCTACCGCAATTTGTTTAATTCAATAGACCAGGGCTTTTGCGTCGTGGAAGTGATTTTCGACGAACGCGAAAAGCCGGTCGATTGGCGTTTTTTGGAAGTGAACCCTTCTTTCGGAAAACTGACCGGACTAAACGAAATCGTGGGAAGACGGATGCGCGAATTGATCCCGGATCATGAAGAGTATTGGTTTGAAACTTACGGCAAAGTCGCTCTGACGGGTGAACCGGTTCGCTTTGTCAACGAAGCGAAAGCGTTGCACCGTTGGTTCGATTTGTATGCCTTTCGAATCGGCGGACAGGACAGCCGGAAAGTCGCCGTCCTTTTCAACAACATCACCGAACGGATGGTTTCGGAGGAAATATTACGTCACGCCCAGGCGCAATTGGCAAACCGCGCCGGACAGCTCGAACAGATGGTCGCTGAACGGACCGAACAATTGACCTCGAGCAACAAGCAATTGGAAGCCTTTGTTTATTCCATCGCGCACGATTTGCGCGCGCCGTTGCGCTCCATGCAGGGCTTTTCCGCAATGCTGGTCGAGGAGGAAGGCTCGACCTTGAGTGAGATGGGTCGGGACTATGCCGGTCGCATCAATCGCTCCGCGCGGTACATGGATGCGCTGCTGCAAGACTTGCTGGCCTTCAGCCGCGTTGCCCAGCAGGAAATCGAACTGACTTCCGTGAATCTGGAAAGGGTCGTCCAGTCCGTGTGCGCGCGTTTGGAAGAAGAGATTCGAGAAAAGAAAGGGCGCGTGGAAATTGCCGGGCCGTGGCCGCTCGTGCTGGCGCACGAACCGACGCTGGGCCAGGTGGTGACCAATCTGGTGAGCAACGCGTTGAAATTTGTCAGGACGGACGTGCCGCCGCACATTCGACTCCGCGCGGAAGAAGGGCCGGAACGAATTATTGGATCAAAGGATCAAAGGATGCCCCCACAACCGATCAACCCAACCATCCCTTCATCGACTCATCCGCGCCCGGGCTTTGTTCGAGTGTGGGTGGAAGACAACGGCATTGGCATTACTCCCGACCACCACCAGCAAATCTTCGGGCTGTTCAACCGGCTGCACGGAGACAAGTTTCCGGGCACTGGCATTGGCCTCGCGATTGTCCAGAAGGGCATTGAACGCATGCAGGGAAACCTGGGACTGGTATCGACTCCCGGTCAAGGCAGCCGTTTTTGGTTTGAGTTGCGCAAGGCAGAGGAAAAAGATTAGTGGATTGATGAAGGAGCAACTGGTGGAACGCGGCGTTTCAAAACCTCGATGTCGGGGCGTTGAAATGAAAAAGCCCCGCGTCGGCGGCGTCACATTCCGCAAATCCGCTTGTGTTCCGGCATTCGGACAAGTTACAAACGTCGAAACATTTATGCTCAAAATCTTTCACACTACCCTCGCCCTCCTTTGTTTCCTGAGTTTCACCACCGCCAGCCAGTCTGCTGACGTACCGCTCAAGGTGCTCCTGCTCACCGGCGGTTGCTGCCACGATTACGCCAAACAGAAGGACGTTTTGAAAAAGGGTCTGGAAGCGCGCGCCAACGTGGTTGTTGACCAGATTCACGTCGCCGACAGTAGCACCCGTCCGCCGCTGCCGATCTATGGCAATCCGGATTACGCGAAGGGTTATGATGTTGTAATCCACGATGAATGTGCGGCGGACATCAATGACAAGGCCGTGATCGAGGGCGTGCTCAAGCCGCATCGAGACGGCATTCCAGGCGTGAATCTCCACTGCGCGATGCACTCCTATCGTTCGGGCAATTTTGGCTCGCCGGTCAAGGTCGGCGCGACCAACGCCATCTGGTATGAATATCTCGGCCTGCAATCCACCAGCCACGGCCCGCAACTGCCGATCGAGATCACATTCATGGACAAAACCAGCGCCGTGACAAAAGGGTTGGAGAACTGGATCACGACCAACGAGGAGCTTTACAACAACATTCAGGTTTTCCCCACCGCCACACCTCTCGCGCATGGCAAGCAAGTTATCAAGCAGACAAAGAAAGACGCGGACGGCAAGGAAACCGTCACCGAGAACGCAACCGAGACCGTCGTCAGTTGGAACAATCTTTACGGCAAGACGCGCGTGTTCAGTACCAGCCTCGGCCACAACAATACGACCGTGGAAGATGCGCGCTATCTCGACCTCGTCACCCGCGGTCTGCTCTGGGCGTGTGACAAGCTGGACGAAAGCGGCAAGCCCAAGCCCGGCTACGAAGCCTCCGCCAAGTAATTTCTTAATGAATTGAATTGTCGGTTGAACGCTTCGCGGATTTGCCATAACTTCTCCGCAACTTGATGACCGGCCCAGAGCTTATTTCCGCCACCAAAAGATTTGCGCATGATGATTCGCTGCGCAGTTGGTGGTACATTCTTTCGACCGGATTCCTGCTGTTGGCATCGTTGGGGGGCGCATTCTGGGATTTTCCTCTGGCAGCGCGAGTCATTTGCAGCGTGCTTGCTGGATTTCTGATATTGCGACTCTTTGTCATTTATCACGATCAGCAGCACCACGCCATCCTGCCCAAATCACGATTGGCGGAAGGGTTGATGCGGATCTTCGGTATTCTCACGCTGAGCGCAAGCAGCATCTGGCGGAGTTCGCATAATCATCATCACAATCACAATTCCAAATTGCGCGGTTCGCAGATCGGCTCGTTCCCGATCATGACGAAGGAGCAGTTCTTGAAAACGTCACCGGATAAACGCCGCCTCTATCTTTTCATCCGGCATCCGCTCACGATCCTGTTCGGTTACGCATTCATGTTTATTTGGGGGATGTGCCTGAATCCGTTTTTCACCAAACCGGGGAAACATTTTGACTGCCTCATCGCTTTGCTCGTGCATCTTGGAATTGCTGCGGCCTTGCTTTATTTCGGCGGCTGGGCGGCGTTGGTGTTAACGCAGACCATCCCTTGTTTCATTGCTTTCGCGATTGGATCGTATCTGTTTTACGCCCAGCATAATTTTCCGGACGTCACGTTTGGCGACAAGGCGGGCTGGACTTATGAGAAAGCGGCAATGGAGTCATCGAGTTATATGCGGACAGGACCGATCATGGCCTGGTTCACCGCGAACATCGGCTATCATCACATCCATCACTTGAACGCACGCATCCCTTTCTATCGCCTCCCCGAAGTTCTTGAAAAAATGCCTGAACTGCAATCGCCCAAGACGACCTCGTTGCATCCGGCGGAAATTCTCCGCTGTCTGCGACTCAAGGTTTGGGATGTCGAAGCGCAACGCATGGTCAGTATCCGCAATTTATAAAGAGTCTTGTTCAACGACTAAAATGTTCTGCCTGAAAACAATTAATTCGAAACCTGCCGGTCCGCACTGAAGTTTCACCTGGCCGAAAAATTACAACCCCATCTATGCCCATCACCGCTGCTCAGATCGCAAAACAACTTAACGGCGAAGTCATCGGTGACGGTGCCACACCATTGACCGGTTTCGCCTCCGCCGATCTCGCGCGCGCGGGGGACCTCACCTTCGCCGACAAGGAAACTTATTTTCTTGCTGCTGAAGCCAGTCCAGCAGCGGCCATTCTGGTCAGCGGGGCGTTCACTTCGGCGACGAAGGTAATCATCCGCGTGGCAAACGCCCGGGTTGCCGTGGCGCGGGTGCTGCCGACGTTTTTTCCACCGGACGAAGCCCCGCTCGGCATTCATCCAGGTGCGAGCATCGCGGCGAGTGCGCAAATTGATCCCACCGCGCATATTGGGCCGGGATGCGTGATCGGCGCGCGCGTTAAACTCGGCGCGCGTTCTGTTTTGCTCGGCGGCAATCACATCGCCCGCGATTGTCAGATTGGCGACGATGTTTGCCTGTTTCCGAACGTCGTGCTT
>JBKJOA010000144.1:0-10166 GCA_046593365.1 Limisphaerales bacterium | reverse complement strand
AAGCGGCGCGACGAAGTTTTACCGCTGGTCGCTGCCGTAACGTAGAATCATGGAAAGCGTAAAACGCTTTCCGAATCGAAATCATCGAGGCCGGGAATTTTTTCCCGGTCTCTTTTTTTGTCGCGGTATGCGAACGATCAATGCAGACGTGCGGGAACAGTTTTTGCAACAAACGCAGAATCTTTCTATCGCCCGCTCACCTCCCAGCCCCAGTAACATTTCATTTGAGTCAAGTCTCCTGATTTGTTGCAAAGATTTTTCTTTTCATCGAACTATGAAAACGCTATAAAAGATGAAATTGATTTCCAAATAGCAACATACTTAAAAGACAATTTCCTCAACCTTCCTCCGTAACAAATCAAACCCAAAAAACAAATATGAAAAAAATAAAAAAACAACAGTTCCTCGCAAGGATAAGGCACGGCCTCATCGGTGCATTATTTGCCACGACGCTGGTCTCGGGCAGTGGGCTTAAGGGCGCAACTTATTTCTCAGAAAACTTCGACACGCTCGACAACGCCGGGTTGACTAACGCCGGATGGCAATTGGACCACAGTGTCGGTGCCATTGAGATCAATACGGATTTTAACCTCGTCCAGTATCCTTATGCGTCAACAGATTATACCCTCACTGGCCTAGTGCCGGATACCAGTTTCTACAATCTGGTGACTACGGAAAAGATCGTAACGCCGGCTGGCGTCAACGGAATCGCTTCATCGCTTACCAATGGGGGTTATTTGATCTCGGATTCTGATCGTGGAACTGGATCGGCTAACATCGGTTCTGACTCACAGTATTGGGCGATCACCCCGAGTTTCAGCACTGTTGGGGCCTCGGTGGTCTGGTGGCATGCTGATGCGGAGATAGAGAACAATAACAATGGCGAGGGCGTTGTTGATCTGAGTTTTTCCGTGGACGGCGGGGCAACGTGGGTTCAGGCGTGGGCCACGGCGGAACTGCAACGACCGACCAAGGCATACGGCTTCAGTACGACCACCCCGGGCTATGAAGGTGGAACTCAGCTCGGAGGCTACCCTCTGTTGGGTAGTTACTCGCAGACCAAAACCTGGAGCGGGATTCATGGACGGTGGCATGTGCAACTGCCGGCTGCGGCCAATAACAAGCCCAGCGTGAAGTTGCGCCTCCGCCAAACTGACCCTTCGGACGGATGGTACAATGCGTTGGATAATGTGGTGGTGGACAACAATCCCCCTCCGCAAGGAAGTCAGGTCGTACTTTCGGAAAGCTTTGTGAGTGGGATCCCGGCGACTTGGAAAAATCTTTCGTCGCCGCAGAAGTGGGGAGCCGGGCCATTGACCAATCTCGATGGCAGTCTTAAGAAGACCTGGTCCGCAACTGACTTGAGACCAATCCACATTGATCTATTGCGCAATCTGGATTTGCTCCGTGCTGGCGGAACCAACCTCGCGCCGGCAGCGGTGCTAAACTGGAGCGTGACAAACTTCACGGACTATCCAGAACATCAGACCTATCACCCGAATAACCCCACTGACGGGCGGTTTGTGAATATGCTGGCCGGGGGCAACTATGCGATGTGGCAGGCGGACGATGCATACAATATCAGCGACCTGGACTCGCCCACTCTAAATTTGGGCAGTAAGTCGGAAGTATTCCTTGATTTTGACTCCGAGTGGCTAAATCGAGTTTACACTCCGGGCGACCCAACGGTGTCACAGAATTTTCTCGCTCAGGTGAGCTTGGACGGGGGAGCGACTTTTACCAATGTCTTCGATTATCAGGCAGCACTGTCGAACATCGGTGAAGGCTCTTATTACATGCATCACTACATTCCCGTTCCCCAGGCGGCGGGGAATACCAATGTGGTTTTCCGCTTCCATGCGGAGGGAATTGATGCTGGCAATGGAGGTACACGCCATGAAGGATTCTGGGTCATTGACAACGTGCGCGTCACTGCCAACGTTTTGACCTTAGGTAATCTGACTATCACTCGTTCCGGTGGAAACGTTAACTTCACCTGGACGGGCGGAACAGGTATCAGGCTGCAAAAGACCACCCCATTGGTACCGGCGAGCTGGACGGATATCGGTAGCACGCTGGGCAACAGCAGCCATAGCGAGGCGATCGGGGCCGGTCCGACCTTCTTCCGGCTCTTCAAGCCGTAATAGTAACTGTATTCGAAAGGTGCGGCTGCTTTGGCAGCCGGACCTTTTTTTTGGTCCGCCTTATAGATAAAATGGCGCTTTACTAAAATATTTTTTGGAAATCAAAGGATATTTGGATTTCCTCTTGAAGATGGGACATAACTGGTTTTCCATTGAACGGTGAACAAAGAAGATTTTATTTCCAACTGCAATTTTAGGGGAGGACAATTCAGCACGGCTATTTCATCGATTCGATTTGAGGAGCATTCGAGAAAGTGCAATTTCCAATGAAAATCCTTATTGTAGGCGCAGGTATTTTAGGACTGGGGCACGCCTGGGCGGCGGCACGGCGAGGCCATGAGGTCACCGTATTCGAACGAACGGCTCGGGCGGAAGGAGCTTCCATTCGCAATTTCGGCATGATCTGGCCGATCGGTCAACCCCCGGGTGAACGACTCTCTGTCGCGATGCGTTCGCGCGAGTTGTGGATCGAGTTTATTCAAGCTTCGGGTATTTACCACACCTCGACTGGATCTATGCATGTGGTGACGCAGCCGGATGAATTGGCCGTATTAGAAGAATTTGCGGCGCAGGCGCGCGATCTAGGTTATTCTGGCAGATTGCTCACCCGGGAAGAAACGTTGGAGATCAGTCCGGCGGCCAAAGGAGATACAGTAAGTGGTGGATTTTTCAGCCCAACGGAAGTAGGGGTTGATCCTCCAAACGCGATGCGGGCGCTGGCGGCATGGCTGGGAGAAACTCAGGGAGTAAAGGTGCGGTGGAAAGAGCCGGTTATTGAAGTCGGTGACGGTTGGGCGCGAACCGCAGACCGGAATAAGATTGAAGCGGATTTGGTTATCATCTGCGGCGGACAAGATTTAGAAACACTCTTTCCGGAAGTTTACATCAATTCAGGTATCCGCCGTTGCAAACTCCAGATGCTCTCAACCAGACCGCAGCCCGGCGGATGGCAACTTGGACCGATGGTGGCGAGCGGGCTGACCCTTCGACATTATGAAGCCTTTGCGGGATGCGCCTCTCTGCCAGCTCTCAAAGCCCGCGTGGCTGCGGAAGCGCCCGAGCTGGATCGCTTTGGCATTCATGTCATGGCCGCACAACACGCCAGTGGCGAGTTGATTCTGGGGGACTCTCACGAGTATGACGAAGCGATTTCTCCGTTTGACCGAGAGGAAATCGAATTGCTCATCCTCCGGGAGTTGCGGCGGTTTCTTCATTTTCCGGACTGGACAATTTCGCGACGGTGGCAAGGAATTTACGCCAAGCATCCAACGCTAATGCAATTCGAAGCGCATCCATTGCCTAAAGTCTTCGTGTTTACCGCGCCCGGCGGTTCGGGCATGACGATGGGATTCGGCATGGCTGACAAGTTTTGGAACTCGCTTTGAGACACAACGCTTTCCTTTTTCCTTTGTCCTTTCCTTCTCATCAAGGCTTCGACTAGTTTCCAATGTAGAAATGAAATCAACGTTCTCTTGCCAATCTTTCGTCGTCAATAGCCGAACTTATACGCCTCCAGCATGTCCGGTTGTGGCTATCTGTCTGGATGGTTCGTCCGACGAATATTTCGACGCTGCGCTCGTGCGGGGCTTGATGCCCAACTTGCAGAAGATGGTCTTGAACGGTTTCCGTGGCCTCGCCCGCGGTGCCCTGCCATCCTTCACCAACGTCAACAACGCTTCTCTCATCACCGGTGTTCCACCTTCGATCCACGGAATCAGCGGGAATTTTTTTTATGACACCGCCAGCGATAAGGAAGTCATGATGAATTCTGCCAAATATCTTCGCGCCGATACCATCCCCGCGTTTGCCACTCAAGCAGGGCGGAGGGTGGCAGTAATTACGGCTAAAGAGAAATTGAGGGAGATTCTAGGACACGGGCTGAACGGGATCGCTTTCTCCGCAGAAAAGGCGGCGGAGGCAAGACGTGATACCCATGGAATCGAAGGAGTTGAAAGCATGGTAGGTCGTCCGGCACCCCCCATCTATAGCGCTGAGATCAGCCTTTACGTTTTGCAAGCCGGAGTTGCCTTGCTTCGCAACAACGTGGCTGATTTTCTCTATCTCTCAACCACCGATTATATGCAGCACGCCTATGGACCGGACTGCCCAGAAGCTCTTGCCTTCTATAATCAGATTGACCAGGAACTGGGAAACCTTTTGGAACTAGGTGCTGTCGTTGCCCTTACTGCCGACCACGGGATGAATGCCAAACAAAAGGCCAATGGCGAGCCAAACGTGCTCTATTTGGAAACAATGTTGGATGCGCAATTCGGCGCTGGGTTCCGGGTGATTTTACCCATCACCGATCCATACGTCGCGCACCACGGTGCTTTGGGATCGTTTGCCTGTGTCCATGATGGCACCGGGCAACATCGGGATGAGGTAGGACGGTGGCTGACACAGCAACCTGGAATCACCGAGGTTTACGACCGGGCGGGCGCAGCCCGTCGTTTGGAGCTACCCGAGGACCGCATCGGTGATTGGGTCGTCCTCTCTGGGCGCGACGTCGTGATCGGACGGACGCCGGCCTATCACGATCTGAAGGTGCTGCACGGTGGACTCCGCTCTCATGGTGGTCGTTATGAGGAAATGGTGCCATTCATTATTTCTCATTCTTTGAAAGAAACCTATTCGGCGCGGGCTGCGGGCGACCCGCGCAACTTCGACCTTTTTGATTATTTAATGAACGGAACCATCACGTGAACTCGCAAACCGAATCGCTCCACCTCCAGTGTTATGTCGCGGGCAAAAAAATTAATTCTACCCGCTTTCTTTCCGTTCGAAGTCCCTATGACGGACGTGAAGTGGGAAGGGTCGCCATGGCTGGATCAGAACACACCGAGCAAGCGATCTCGTTGACCCGGGCTGGCAAGGAAGAATTATCCCGGTTCCAGCGGTCAGAAATTCTTGATCGCACCCGGCAACTTTTAGAACAACGCCACGAATCATTTGCGCAGCTCATCACGGCAGAATCTGGACTCTGCGTCCGCGAAACTCGTTACGAAGTGAAGCGAGCCACAGACGTGCTTCGCTTTGCGGCGATGGAAGCATTAAGGGACGATGGGCAGGTATTCTCCTGCGACATTTCGCCCAACGGAAAGGCCCGCAAAATTTTTACTCAACGTGAGCCTCTAACATTGATCGTAGCCATTACTCCGTTCAACCACCCGCTCAACCAGGTAGCACACAAACTGGCTCCTGCCATTGCCGCCGGTTCCCCGGTGATTCTCAAGCCATCGGAAAAAACGCCGCTCACCGCCTTGAAATTCGCCGAGCTATTATTTGAAGCAGGCCTGCCTGGGTCCATGCTCAGTGTCTTGCTGGGACCGACCGAGGAGGTCGCGATCCCGCTTGCGCAAGATCCACGAGTTGAAATGGTGACTTTCACGGGAAGTGTCGCAGTCGGGAAGCGGTTGGCCATAACCGCTGGCTACAAACGTTTGGTGCTGGAGCTTGGCGGAAATGATCCTTTGATTGTTCTGGAAGATGCAGACCTCGACTTGGCGGTGCGATTAGCCGCCGAAGGATCGTTTCGCAACTCCGGACAACGCTGCACGGCAGTGAAACGCATTTTAGTACAGGAATCGATTCGGAAAGAATTTATCGAACGATTGGTAAGCCAGACGCAGACCTACAAGTGCGGTGACCCCGCAGACCCCGAAACCTATGTCGGCACCGTGATTGACGAAGCAGCAGCAATTCACCTCGAAGACTTGGTGAAAAAAGCCGTTGGCGCCGGTGCCAAAGTGTTATGGGGTGGTGAACGGCGAGGCGCCTTGCTCGCGCCAACCGTAATTACGGAAGTCCCGCGCGATTCCGAAATGGTGGTCTGCGAGTCGTTCGGCCCACTGGCACCGGTTTTGGGCGTTGCTGATTTGGATGACGCCATTGAGTTAGCTAACTCGACTGCCTACGGGCTTTCCGCGGGCGTAGTGACAAATGATTTGGCTTTGGCTACCAAGGCTATCAAAAAACTTCGCGTCGGCACGGTTAACATCAACGAAGTTCCCGGGTATCGAATAGAGAATTCCCCATTTGGCGGAATAAAAGATTCGGGCCTCGGTGCCAAAGAAGGCGTGATCGAAGCCATGAAATTGATGAGCACAATTAAAACCTTCTCTTTGCCCTGGTAGAAAATGAATTCGGAACCGCATAGGAACTGTTCACTGGACCACCTTCGATCCGAAGGAGACATCAACCTTTCTCCGAACCGCCGGGCGTGGACGGCTGAGAACATCGACGCTGAGACGCAACATTGGTTGACGGAGGACGCAAAGTATTTTCTGCACCAATCACTTTCAACTCCCTGCCTCAATGTCCTGGCAGGGTGCGAAGGTTCCGAGGTTATTGATTGGCAAGGCCGGCGACTTCTGGATTTTCACGGGAATAACGTGCATCAAGTTGGGTTTAGTCATCCGCGTGTCGTTGAGGCCATCACTCGGCAAATGAAAGAACTTTCATTCTGCACACGCCGATACACCAATATTCCAGCGATCAAACTGGCCAAAAAACTGGTGGAATTAGCGCCGGGCAATTTGAATCGAGTTCTTTTCGCCCCCGGTGGAACCAGTGCCATCGGGATGGCTTTGAAGCTCGCCCGCGTGGCAACAGGCCGCTTTAAAACGATCTCAATGTGGGACTCGTTTCATGGAGCATCGCTTGACGCGATCTCCGTTGGAGGTGAATCGATCTTCCGAAGCGGAATCGGCCCGCTCCTGCCCGGTTGCGAACATGTGCCGCCTCCCGACAATCGCCACTGCCCGTTTGCCTGCGGGGCAACCTGCAACCTGAAGTGCGCCGATTACATTGAATACGTTCTGGCCAAGGAAGGCGACGTTGCCGCAGTCATTGCTGAACCAATCCGAAGCACGCCCTTTGTTCCGCCGCCGGACTATTGGAAAAAAGTGCGAGCCGCTTGCGACAAACACGGCGCGTTGTTAATTCTTGACGAGATACCTCAGTGCCTTGGCCGGACCGGGCGCATGTTTGCCTGCGAGCATTTCGACATTGTTCCAGACATTCTTGTCATCGGCAAAGGTTTAGGAGGAGGTATCATGCCTTTTGCCGCGATGATTGCGCGTGAAGAGTTGAATGTGATGGCTGATCGTGCGCTCGGACATTACACCCACGAAAAAAATCCAGTCGCTTCCGCCGCCGCTCTCGCCACCATCGAGGTAATTGAGTCAGAAGGCATCCTGGCCAACGTTCGCGCGCAAGGCGAATTCGCTTTGCAAAGGTTGCACACGATGAAAGAAGAGCACCGGTTGATCGGAGATGTGCGCGGCCTGGGGCTGATGATTGGCGTTGAGTTAGTGACCAATCGCGAGACCATGGAACGGGCGGTGAATGAAGCGGAACAAGTGATGTACCGTTCACTCGCGAACGGGCTTAACTTCAAGTTGACGATGGGTAACATCATCACATTGACCCCCGCGTTAAATATCACCCGGCCAGAGGTGGAGCGCGCGTTAGAAATACTTGACTCCGCTATCCGCCACGTTAGCGGTAGATTCATTTAATTTCCTGGGGCTTTACGATCAGCCATACCTGCATGACTGTCGTTTAGAAAAAATAGCGTCAACCCTACGGCCGCAATCGTAAAAATCAGTTCCACAATGACATGGCTCGGCGTTAGCTGCGAATGCGCGAGGCTTTTCAAATAGGAAACCACAACGGCCACCCACATAAAAATGAGGAACGCCCATTTGACCATCGACTTTCCGCTTTGCTCTCGGCGCGCTACCATCAAGCCGAAGAGCAAGCTGGTCATCGCGACGAACACCCACCGCAGCAAAGCGCCTTCGGAGTTCGGCTCCTTGGAATAAGATTCCATGAGGTCTAGGGCAAAGGCGCTGTAGGTGACGGTCAGTGCAATCTGCCAGGCGATTTGTTCTGAAATCACTGCGGCCAATAAGAGAACAACTCCAATGGTTGTGAAACTCCAAACGATGCCGACGTTCGCGTCCGACCATAAAGCAATGAATCCCAAAGCTGCCGATGCCGCGAGCGATGGTGCTACCGAAGGGATCCAACTCATCGCTGGACGCTGCTGCGCTAGAAGCGAGGGAATTACCGCACGCTTGAGCCAGGTGGCCCAGCCCAATGCCAGCCCAAAACAAAAGCCAAACGTGAACTCCATCAGCTTCCACCAACTAATCCATTGTTGAGCAGCGGGAAGTTTTTTCCCAAGCGACATCCAAAGGCCGCCGCCGCCAAATCCAATCGCGCCCCCCAAGGCTCCCCACAATGCAAAGTGCAATGGGATTTTTGCGGAGCCAGTGAGGCCCAGATAGCCCAGCAAAAACAGCGTTCCGAAAAGTAGTCCCGCCCAAATCTCGGCGCGTGGCCGGTCGTGCGGATTCGAGAAGTAAATTAGTTTTGGCTCATTGATCCATTTCCATCCAACGAGAGTTCCCACGATCAGCAACAACAGGCCGACCACCAGAATGTTGCGTCTCATTTGTTTATGGATGAAACCCAATCCAAAGAACGTGCCGCCAATGAGTCCCCAGATTCCGCCTTTGACGCTCAATCCCAAAAGTCCCCAGAAGAATGTTTCTGGATGGACGATGAACCCGATGGTCTGGCCATAAGTCATCTGCCCTCCAAAGCCAATGCCAATCGCGCCAAACGCGGCAATGAATGCGCTTGTGCTTTTGTCCAAACGAAGAAGATGGCACAATATCAGCCCAACCATCGCCCGGGTATCATGGCTCCCAATGGCCCCCCGCCGATAAAACCGCGCAAGCCCCAACCAACGACATTGCAATGGCCGGGATGAGGCAGAAAACAAACCGTGGATATTGACCATACGGCACGGGCGGCGGCTGATGGACGAGGATGGCGTTTGCCGTGTCGCTCACGGTATTACTGATTCAGTTTTGCAATCGATTCGTCTTTGATAAAGCCGTGGTAGAGGCCCATGTAATAGGGCAGCAGGAAAACGGCGCCGTCCGCCAGATCATTCCCGCCGCCCCCGGTGGTCAGGTCGAAAGGATCGTGGTTCCAGTGATTGAAAAAACGTTCATCCACCGGCATCACTTTGCCATTGACCCGGTAGCCGCGCGGTCGGTAATTCTTTTCGTAAGGATCGTAGGCTTGGCGCATCAACGGCACAAGGTCAAGCCGACGGTTGTTTGTGTGCCTCCAGTCGAATCGGTCGAGCGGAAAACGTTTCAAAGTATCAACTGAGTCTTCCAGCCAGCCTTGCCATGGGGAGATGTCCTGCGTGCCCCAAGGATTGACGTACTTTCGCCCCACTCCAAAAGTGGCATAGGCGAAGTTAAAAAACGGGTTCATCTCCGGGAATTCCAGAATCCAGTAGGAAAAAAAAGAATAGCCAACCTCATCCGTGAGCTTCTTGTCGTTGCCGTATTTCATCAGGTTGTAAAAACACATGAACGCCATCTCGTCGTCCGAATGGTTGGGCGAGCCGACGCCACGTTGGTTCTTCGGATTTTTCAGGTTGGTATCGTAGGCATGCTTTTCACAGAGCAGCTTGATGAGTTGACGATATTTTGGATCGCCGGTGACGTGCTCGGTGACGGCAAGGTAGGAGAGAAGGCTTAATGATTTAAGGCCGCGCTCCTCCGCCCAGAGCGGGTGGTGGTTGAGCTTTTCAGGATTGTAAACCGACCAGCGCGTCGGAGTGCCGTCGTGATCGACGAGATTGAAATCGTGACTCACAATGTGGTCCATCAATGCGCGCATGTGGTCGCGAAGGCGGGCCTTTTCGGATTCAGTTTCACAAACGAGATCGTAGTAGGCCGCATAAAAGAAAAAGTGGCCGTCGAGTTCATCGGAACTGGTGTCGCTCTTCCAAAACCATTTGCCATCCTTGCTCGTCGGCCAGCGCGGTTCGTAAATCTTCCAGAGTGAATCCTGGTGTTTCTTTTCCTTCCGGTCGCTCTCGATTCGCCCAATGTTCGGATCGTGGCCGCTCGTCGGCAGAATCGTTCGCGCCACATAACCCGGAGGCGGCGCTGGCTGGGCGAAGTCACTCAAGGTGGCCAGCATGCGCCG
>JBKJOA010000530.1:0-7445 GCA_046593365.1 Limisphaerales bacterium | reverse complement strand
AAGCGATTCTGTTGACGATTCCTTTGTCACACGAGCAGATGACCAAAGCGGTGGTGGACACTTGCCGAAAAAACAATTTGCGCGACGGATACATCCGGCTCGTGGTCACGCGCGGCGTCGGCACGCTCGGCTTGAATCCGAACAAATGCGAGAAGCCGTCGGTCATTATCATCGCAGATAAAATTCAAGTCTATCCGCCAGCAATGTATCAGCGCGGCATGGATATCGTCACCGTGGCAACAACGCGTAATTTACACAGCGCCTTGAATCCGGCCATTAAATCGCTCAACTATCTCAACAACATTCTCGCAAAAATCGAGGCCAACAATGCGGGTGTGGAAGAAGCCGTCATGCTGAACTCAGAAGGTTTTGTCGCCGAATGCACGGCGGACAATATTTTCATCGTCAAAGGAAACCAGTTGATGACACCGCCGCTTTCGGCTGGAGCGCTCTACGGGATTACTCGCGGAGTGGTGATGGAATTAGCGCGCGAAAACGGATTGTCGGTCACCGAACCGAACCTGACCCGCTACGATTTGTTCAACGCCGACGAATGCTTTTTGACCGGAACGGGCGCGGAATTGATTCCCGTTGTGAAAATAGATGGTAGAATCATTGGCACTGGAAAACCGGGACCGGTGACAAAAGATCTGGTAAACCGTTATCACGCCTTGACGAAAGTCTCGGGCGAGCCGATAGGAAAGTGACGGATACCATTTTCGTTCAAATTATTCGACATACGTCCAACTCTCGTTCGAAAATAAAATATGCTCTGCATCATCTGCAAACAAAACCAGGCCAAAGTGCATCTCACGCAAATCGTCGGTGAGAAAATGCAGAAGGTTGACCTGTGCGAAGAGTGCGCCAAGAGCAAGGGCGTGAATGATCCGGCGGGATTTTCTCTGGCTGATTTGCTGTTGGGCCTCGGTGCATCTCAGGAATTAGCTGGAACCCGTGGGGAAGAAGTTAAATGCCCCAATTGCGGGTTCACGCAGGTTGATTTTAAGAAGGCGGGGCGGCTTGGTTGCTCGGAATGTTACGTCACCTTTGCCGAAGCTTTGGAAGGTTTGCTGAAAACGATGCACAAAGGCGTTCGGCACGTTGGAAAAGTTCCGCAAGCGCTCAAACAAGGGCGCGATCTCACCGACCAGCTTCGCCAATTGCAGAAAGGCCTCGATAAAGCGATCAACGAAGAGGATTTCGAAAAGGCCGCCAACCTGCGCGACGAAATTAAATCCACTCGGGATAAACTAAATCACATCGAGACGACTTAACTCATGGACTTACACGAATTTCTTATTGCGCCCGGCGAGATGACACGCCGTCAGGGTCCGCATGATTTGATCGTCATGTCGAGCCGAGTGCGTCTGGCGCGCAACCTGAAAGGATTGCCGTTCCCCGGCTGGGGTAAGAAATCGGAGCGCCTCAGAGCGCTCGAAGCGATCCGCCCTGCCGTGGAAAGTTTGCCGCAAATGACCGACGCCTTTTCCCAGTCGATGGACAATTTGCCCAATATTGATAAACAAATTTTGGTCGAACGCCATTTGATCAGCCGCGAACACGCCGCCAAAAGCGCGGGGAGCGGCTTGGTCCTGAACAAAGAGGAGTCCCTTTGCGTGATGATCAATGAAGAAGATCATTTGCGCATGCAGGCGTTGCGTCCCGGCCTCCAACTCAAGCAAGCGTGGCTCACGATTGATCAGGTCGATTCCGATCTCGAAAAGCGACTCGATTATGCGTTCAACCCGGAGATGGGTTATCTCACCGCGTGTCCCACCAATCTTGGCACTGGCATTCGCGTCAGCGCCATGCTTCACCTTCCCGGTTTGGTTTTGGCGGAGCAAATCAATCAAATCATTCAGTCGGTAAATAAATTGGGTCTCGCCGTGCGTGGGTTGTACGGTGAAGGAACCGAAGCGCTTGGAAATGTTTTCCAGGTTTCCAATCAAATGACTTTGGGCGAAGGCGAAACCGACATCGTGGAACGCTTAAACAAAGTGCTTTTGCAAATAATCGAACACGAAGAAAACGCGCGTATCTTATTGTTGGAAAAAAAGCCGAAAATGGTGTTCAACCACGTTGGCCGCGCCTACGGAATTTTGGCCAATGCCCACAGCATTTCGTCCAAGGAAACGATGAATCTCCTTTCGTTGATGCGGCTGGGAGTTGATTTTGGCCATTTTCCGAAAGTGGAACGATGGTTGATCGATGAATTGTTTATCATTACCCAGCCCGCCCATCTGCAAAAGCAGTTTTCGGAAAAACTGGCGGCTGAAGAACGCGATTTGCTGAGAGCAGACATGGTGCGTGAGCGTCTGCGCAATGTGCAGAGGCCCAATCCGAAAAGTAGCGGTGGATCCGCTCAGTTGGACAAACCAAAGGAGCAATAGCAAAATCGTTTTGAAGCAACTGCAATATGACTGTGTTCGTCGTGGGCTTCCGCGCAGATTACAGTGGCATTTCATAAACATGTTAAAAACAATTTTGTTGTTCGCCGCGGTTTTTCTGACCGGTTCTACTTTTGCTGCGGAATTCAACTTTGACTTCAGCCAGTTTTCACTTAACACATCTCCAACTGGGTTTGTCAGCACCGTCAGCGGAACGGGCAAACCTGGTGATTGGAAAATAATCGAGGACGGAATTCCTTTTGTGATCGAGCCTCTTTCAACGAAGGCTCCGAAAATGCAGAAGCGTTCGGTGCTCGCGCAGTCGGCCCAAGATCCCAGTGATGAACATTTTCCCGTGCTGATTTATGATCGGGAGACTTTTGGCGATTTCACCATTACAACTCGTTTCAAATGCGTCAGTGGAACCGTCGAACAAATGGCGGGCATCGCTTTTCGCCTTCAGGATGAAAAAAATTATTATGTCGTCCGCGCCAGCGCGATGGGAAATTCGTTTCGTTTTTACAAATTCGTGAACGGTCAACGCAGCCAGCCGATTGGTCCTACTATTCCCATTCCGCTTGGCATGTGGCACACAATGACGGTCGAATGCAAAGGGAACCAGATCCGCTGCCTGCTCAATGAAAAAGAAGTCATTCCCCCGCTGACCGACAATTCCTTTTCCGCCGGCAAAATTGCTTTTTGGACCAAATCAGACGCCGTCAGTTACTTCGCCGACACACGCATCACTTACAAACCGCGCATCAACCTCGCGCAACAGACGATTCGCGATGTAATGAAAGAGTATCCGCGTTTGATCGGTTTAAAGCTTTTCAGCACGAACAGCGCAAATGAACTGCGGGCCATTGCCAGCAGCGATGATAAAGGGTTGGGTGAATCGGCGCAAACGACGGAGCAGAAAGTGATATCCTCCGGCAATCCGCATTACGTCAAATCCAAGGAGTCTGTTTCGGTGATCATGCCCATGAAAGATCGGAATGGGGAGACGGTCGCAGCCCTTCGCATTATTTTAAAACCGTTCCCCGGTCAGACCGAAAACAATGCTCTTACTCGCGCACTTCCGATTGCCCGGACGATCGAATCCAGGTTGGTTGCCACAAAAGACTGGGGACAATAAGTCAGATTTTTTCCTGATTAAAATGGTCGACTTCTTCAGGTTCTGGCTTCAAGCAATATAACCAATAGTCGTGTGCGGTTTTAATCATCTGTTGCAGATCATCAAAGTTTGATGGCTTAACCATGTAGGAATTGGCTCCGAGGCCGTAAGCTTTAATCACATCCTCGTTAATTTTTGATGAAGTCAAAACCAGTGTGGGAATTACTCGATATCGAGGATGTTCCTTCAACCATTCCAAAACTTCCAAACCACCTCGGCGCGGCATCTTCAAATCAAGGATAATGACGCGTGGAAAAGGATACTCGATCCGGTTTGAATATTTTCCATTGCCGCTCAGATAAGCAATGGCCTCATCACCATCAGGAACCGCGCACACAGGATTGTTGATGTGATTTTTGGCCAAAGCGCGTTTCAAAAACAGAACGTCGTTCGGATCGTCCTCGACCAGCAGAATCATGTAATTGTCAGTCATACCCAGTGCGGGTGAACCCTATCGCAGCAAGAGGCGCAAGACAACAGAGATATTCGTAATTTTAAAATCGGGGAATCTTATTTACCAGTTGGAAGCCTTTTATATTTTTAAGCAAACCTCCTCTTGTCAGACGTTTATTTTCTGCGACTTTGGTCAAGAACAGTCTCAGGTTCAATAAATTAACTTATGCCAGACCAAGCTCAAAAAAATCGCCCGATGACTCCGGGTTCGGGCAGTGGCGGCGACGGCCCGAGCGCGCCCAAGGTGGACAAACCCAATACCGATGAACTTCTCAAACGCATGCGCAAAGTCGATCCCGACCAAGCCAAACGATACCGTCAACGCACTGGCCAATGAGTCAACGGGCTTTGATCGCGGGCGATTTTCTTTCGTTACTCGACGAGCATAAATTGCCGCCTTTTCATCACGAACCGTCCGGTGCCGCACCCCTCCAGACTCAGGCAACAACGGTTTTTGCTTTCCATTTTTCCGATGGAATTTTGATGGCGGGCGATCGACGTGCGACCGCCGGAAATGTCATCGTCACCGACCGCGTGGATAAGATCATAGAAATCGACGCGACTTCGTTGCTCGCAATCGCCGGTGTTCCAGCCACCGCGTTCGAAATGGCCCGCGTGTTGCAAACATCCTTCGAATATTATCGCCGAAGCCAATTGCAACCGCTGAGCCTGCCGGCGAAAGTTCGCGCGCTCGCTCGATTGCTCCGCGACAATTTGCCGATGACCATGCAAGGCATCGGAATTGTGGTTCCTCTTTTTGCCGGGCTGGATCATTCGACCTCGCCAGCCAAGCCGCAGGTTTATTTCTACGATCCACTTGGGGCGCAATTCCAGGCGGTCGGTTACGCGGCGTCCGGTTCAGGTTCTGGAACCATTCGCAGCGTTTTAAGTTTTCAAGAGCAACACGGCGCACCGCGTCCCTCGCAAATGAACCTGAACCAGGCGGTACAATTTGCTTTACGCCTGTTAATGACCGCTTCGGAATTCGATTCCGCAACCGGCGGGGTCAATCCAGCGACGGAGACTTTCGCCACCATCAAAGTCCTTCGTTCGTCGGGTGTTGAAACAATCGGCGAACCGCAACAAAAAGAATTTTTGAAAGCATGATTCAACCGCAAAATAATCTGAAACACATGACGGAGATTTTCGCGATTTAGGATTTAACCCATGACTGAAGAACCGTATCGTTGGTTGGAGGCGGTGGGCAATCGCCGCGAGTATGTTCGCGAACAACTCAAGGGGGGATCGCCCGTTCTCGCCGCGAGTTTGCCCGATGGAATTCTTTTGCTGGGGGTGGGTGGCGGGCAATCCAAGGTTTTCGAATTATTTGATCGCCACGCCCTCGCCGGTTTGGGCCATCCGGCTGACATCGAAAAAATTCGCCAGGCAGCGATCGACGCCGCGCACATGGAATCTTTCACACGCGCACCGGAAGATGTCAGCCTGAGGCGCTTGATCAGTTTCGGACTAAGTCCGCAATTGAAAACAAATTTTGAGCAAATTTTCAGTGCGCCATTTCTGGTTGAATTGCTTCTGGCGGAAATCGGTTCCGCACCTGAACAAGATTTATTTTTCCGTCTTCACTTTGATGGTTCGTTCCAAAACCAGAATGGAGGAATTGCCGTCGCCGCGAGCGATGCTGACGCCGAATCAGCGGCCACAAGCTGGCTGACTCATGCGAACAAAACCGCAAAAACGCGCAATGAAACTGCCGAAATTTTGTTGCAAGGCTGGTGGTGTCTAAGCGCCAATAAATCCTTTACCTCTGTTCCATCCGAAGAAGAGCGGCGGAAGGGTTGGAGAGAAGCGGTGCGGGAAAAAACGGTTGAACTTGGCTGGCTTGCACGAACCGCTCCACGTCTGGCGCGCTACGAAGCACTGACACTTGCACATTTAAATTTGTAGTTGAGTTTGGTTTAGATGCAGATGGATCTAGGAAGTTTATGAATCGCGTCGTTGGTCTGGAAACTGAATACGGCTGTCTCACAAACGATCTTCCTGGAATACCCAGTGCCGTGACGCGCGTTCGTGATTGGATTTTTCGCGAGCAACGCTACGGTTTGATCGACGTGCATCAACGCGATTGGGACGAACCGGCGGGCAATGGCGGTTTTCTTTTCAACGGCGGACGCGCCTACATCGACATGGGGCATTTGGAATATTGCACGCCCGAGTGCATGTCGCTCATCGATGTTCTTCGCTACGATTCCGCCGGCGACGCCATTTTGCTTCAGGCTCTGAAAGAATTAAAACTGGATCGCGATGTCAGTTTCATCCGCAACAACATCGACCACTATTCGGGCGCGACGTTTGGCTGCCACGAAAATTATCTCGTGCGCCGTTCCGCGCCGCTCACGGAAACGAACGTCCATTCGCTTCTCGCGTTTCTCACGTTGCGATTGCTCTACGTCAGCGCGGGACGCGTCGGCGCAACGCTCGCGGCTGAATCGCGCGGCGAACTTTCCCGACCCGGCGCCGACAACGTTTTTCAAATCAGCCAGCGCGCCGATTACATCAATAACGATTTGTTTGAATGGGTGCAATTCAACCGCGCCATCATCAACACCCGCGACGAACCGCTCGCCGACGCGCGGAAATATCGCCGCCTTCACCTTTTGCACGGCGACACCAACGTTTTGCCAACGACGTTGCTATTGAAAGTCGGCACCACGTCGCTCGTCCTTGATTTGCTCGAACTCGATTGTCTTCCGAAAATTATGCTGGCCGATGCGGTGATGACATTTCGCACCCTCGCTCATCAGGTCAACGGGCCGTGGCTCGTTCCGCTGACCGATGGCAAATGCGCCGAGGCCGTCACCCTCTTGCAGCAATATCATGACGCGGCTAAAAGCGAATTTCGCGGGCGCGACAAGGAAACCGACGACCTGATAAAAATCTGGGGCGCGACGTTGAATTCCCTCGCGAACAAACCTGAAGAACTGGTCGGCAAAGTCGATTGGATCACCAAGCATTGGCTGCTCAACCAATTCAAGGAACAGGAAAATATTGATTGGAGCAACGCCTGGTTGAAATCGCAGGACCTGGAATTTCATCACGTCGATCCCGCCCGCAGTCTCGGCCTCGCGCTGGCGCAAACTCCCGCGCCCTGGAAAATTTCCGACGACGATATTTCCGATGCGACGCTCGCTCCGCCAAAAAATACGCGCGCGCAGGTTCGTTCGCGCGCGATGCATCTTTTGCAAAAGCAAGTCAGCGAATACTACGTCGATTGGGAAATCATCGGCGCGGATGGAGGCGATTCGCTCCATCTGCTCGACCCGTTTGAAGCCTCGCCGCGCGAAGCGGAAACGTGGGGCAAAGATTTTGACGAGATCGGCCACAAACCTACGCACCGCCGTAACAAGAATTTGTGAGCATTTTCACAGGGTAAACCGACTGGGGGCACCTGCCTCCGGCAGATGCGAATTATC
>JBKJOA010000527.1:0-2695 GCA_046593365.1 Limisphaerales bacterium | reverse complement strand
CAAAAATGTGACTCGGAGAAACTTGATAAAACTCCGAAACAACTCGGGCACGACTTGCTGAAACGCAATTGGCTGTGCGTTTGGTGTAGTTGATACATCTGCGGCTTGATCTCGTTTGGCAGGCTCGGACTAGAAAGTTCGAGCCATGAAAAATAGATACCGACTCTACCGACGGACAAAGGGTGGCGTGTTCTACGTCCACGATTCCACGACGGGCAAACAAGAAAGTTTGGTCATCCGCGTCGTGAGCTTATTTCCGCATATGAAGCCGAAAACGTAATTGCAAAAATTAGCGATTGAGAATTTGTCCGAATTGATGGCCACCCCAGACTGCGAGAAGGCAAAGCAAAACGGAACCGACGACGTTGGCGGCGGCCATGAGCAGTTGTCCGCCGCGCATCAGTTCCAAAGTTTGGATGCTGAACGAGGAAAACGTCGTGAAGCCGCCGCAGATTCCCACCATCAAAAGCTGACGCATGGCTGGAGAGAGCGAAAATCGTCCGGGTTGATCCGCCACCGCAGCGAGCGCGCCGATGACAAATGAGCCGATGACGTTCACCAGGAAAGTTCCCCAAGGAAAATTTCCTTGAACCCGTTCGCCGACAAAAATGGAAAGCCCAAAACGCGCCATGCTCCCGAGCGCGCCACCAAGGCCGATGCAGAGATAGGTTTTTAGAATTTCAGAACTCAATTTTACGTCCCATGTCTTTGCTTCGAACAAGTTTCAAGTTCAAACCTCGAAGTTTCCGAAACAGATTGCTGACTCGATCTTTCGTCTTTTTCTTCAATTTTCTCATTAACTCTTTATCTGATTTCTTCGATGATTTTATCGAGTTCAAAAGCGTTTTTGGGGTAGGGAATCTTCCCCTCAAGAATATGATTAATTAGATCAAAAACATTCTTAGAAATCTCATCGGATGCATTTCCATCTACGGCGTGTTGGGCCTTTTGTTTAGCTTCCTGAATATTTCCTGAAATTAAAAGCGCCAAAGCCCAATTGTCGTACAATCCGAAGTTTGACGGATCCGTTTTAACCGCAATCTCAGCATATTTTACAGCTTGATGGCCATCTCCCAAACGCATTGCAACGATTGATGCTTCCCGCAGGTAAATGAGATTATCGGCCTTCAACTCATGCGCTTTGGAAAAACATTCCAAGGCTATATCATAATTCCGAAAACGATGTTGTATTTTTCCAACCAGAAAACAGGCGGCATCGTTTGATGGATTTAATTCCAGAACCCGCTGCAAAGCTCTTAAAGCTTTTCTAAGTTTATAACGCGCCCACCAACCAGGCTTGGGCTGGATTGGATTATGTTGCATCTCAATTTCACTTCTGACCAAAGAAGAAGCCTTGTTCCACAACTTATCATGTTCCTTTATTTCCTCTTGCGATGGTCGGGACATAGAATCATGCCGCGATTTCCTGCGGGCCTTTTCCGCCATTGACCAAAAACAAAACGGCCATGCGGACGGCGAGGCCGTTGGTGACTTGTTCCAAAATGACGGAGCGGCTGCAATCGGCAATTTCACTGTCGATTTCCACTCCGCGATTGATTGGGCCGGGATGCATGATGAGCGCATCGGGTTTGGTTTTTTCCAGACGCACTTTGTTCAGGCCGAAGAGACTCGTGTATTCGCCGAGGCTCGGAAACATGCTCTTGCGCTGGCGTTCGTGCTGGATGCGCAACAGATTGATGATGTCGGCGTTCGCAATCGCTTGATCGACGTTGTGCGTCACGCGACAACCCATTTGTTCGAAAATTTTTGGGACAAGCGTTGATGGGCCGCAAAGCGTCACCTTTGCGCCGAGTTTGGTGAGCGCCCAAATGTTGGAGCGCGCGACGCGGCTGTAGAGAATATCGCCGAGAATCGTGACGTTCAGCCCAGTGATTTTTCCCTTCTTTTCCAAAATCGTAAAAGTGTCGAGCAAGGCTTGCGTGGGATGTTCGTGCGCACCGTCGCCGGCGTTGATGACGCTCGCGTTCAAAAAACGGGCGAGAAAATGCGGCGCACCACTCGCGCTGTGGCGGATGATGATGATGTCGGCATTCATCGCTTCCAGATTCTTCGCGGTGTCTTTGAGCGTCTCACCCTTTTTCAACGAGGAAGCTTCGGCGGAGAAATTGATGATGTCGGCAGTGAGCCGTTGCGCAGCGAGTTCAAAACTGATGCGGGTGCGAGTGGAAGGTTCGATGAAAAGGTTGACGACGGTTTTGCCACGCAGGGCCGGAACTTTTTTGATGACGCGCGCGCCGACCGCTTTGAAAGCGCGCGCGGTTTCGAGCACTGTTGTAATTTCGTCGGCAGTGAGCGATTCGATGTCGAGCAGATGTTTCCGGTTCCAACTCATTTTCTTGAGACAGAATTAACAGAATTTACAAAATTGGTTTTGAAAGACTTCCGTTTCATGCTGTCAATTTTGTTAATTCTGGCTGATTTTTTCTAAAGTTACTTCGTCTTTGCCGCTGGTCTCTTGCATCTGGACAACAATCTTTTCGCTCAATGAAGTCGGAACATTTTTCCCGACGAAATCAGCTTTGATTGGTAACTCGCGATGGCCTCGGTCAATCAGCACTGCGAGTTGAATATATTTTGGACGACCAAAATCATTCAGTGAATCGAGTGCGGCACGAACGGTCCGTCCGCTGAACAAAACATCGTCCACCAGCACCACGGTTTTTCCGGTCACGTC
>JBKJOA010000497.1:0-17982 GCA_046593365.1 Limisphaerales bacterium | reverse complement strand
ACACAAGGCGATGTCCTTCGCTGTAGTTACCACCGTAATCACGTTCGGCAGTTTCGCGCAGGCGCAATCGCTGACAAATATTTGGAGGCTTTTGCCTTCGACTGTTGCGACGCCGGGCGACCGGACCTGGCTGACAACGAACAGCCTTCAAAGAGGGATGACTTTCAACGCACCCTCAAACCAAGTGCTCGTCCTTTCCCGCGAAGGCGGCAACGGAATTTATGTGTTAAATGCAGCGGACGGCTCAGACGTTAACACGCTCAAACTAACCGATTCAAACAATGCAGTCATTATTAGCGGCGGAAACGGGGCGACCTTCAACATGGTGTGTGCGGCAGAGGATGGGGCAATTTACGCTTGCAATCTGGTAACGGCCAACACCTCGCCATTCAAAGTTTATCGTTGGGCTAACACTGATCCCACTACCTCTCCAACTTTGGCGTTTTCAGGTGATCCCGGCGCAGGAACAACTGGGCGTTTTGGAGACCAGATGGCGATCCGCGGAAGTGGTGTCAACACAGAGATTTTAGTTGGGTCTGGATCAAGCTTCGTCAGTCTTTTGAAAACGATTGATGGAGAAACTTTCACAGCGCAACGAATCGATGTTCCATCGCTGACAGCAGGAAACCTGAAGTATGGTTTGTCTTTCTACACGAACAATTCGTTTTGGGCCAAATCCTCCGGTTCCAGTTTCTCGCTCGCTCTCGTAAGCTACGTTTCCAACACTCCGACGACAGGTTCGGGAACTGTTGTCGCCAGTTTTGCAACGACCGTTTTCCCATCCGGCAACAACATTATTTCAGCCAATCCGACCTCCAAGCAATTGGCGGCCATTGATACTTCGCGCGTCGTTCGACTCTACGACATCTCCAATTTATCTGTTCCACCGGTCTTTCTATCGCAAACAAATTTTTCCACCACGTTCGCTAACGCAAATACCACCGGCGCGCAAACTTTCGGTGGAACAAACCGGGTCTTCTCTCTTTATTCCAACAACGGATTAATTGCTTCAGAAATTTTATTTCCGACAGCACCGGTCGCACCCGCGATTGTCACTCAGCCGGCTGATGTCACGGCCTACCAGACTTTTAGCCCGGTCACGTTTTCCGTGACAGCCACGGGAACCGCGCCGCTGAGTTATTTTTGGATGAAAGATAGCGTGGACATCTCGCCTGCCTCCAACCCAACGGCCACCAATTCGACCTTAAGCTTGAGTAACCTCAACGCAGCAATGGCGGGAGTTTATTCAGTTCGCGTCTCCAACTCTGTATCGGTGGTCACCAGTTCCAACGCTACGTTGACAGTTAAAACGTTCAGCAACACCGCCCAAATGACGAACATCTGGACATTGTTGCCGGGTAGCCGCAGTTACTTGAGTGGTTCAGATAATAACCAACGCGGATTGGCCTTTAATCCGGCAACCACAAACCTTCTATTGGTCAGCCGCACCATTGCTTCCAGCAATATCATTGTTCTCGACCCCGCCACAGGCGCTGAGAAATATTTCATGAATGTGGATCCAACGGTGATTACTTCCGGCGGTTCCATCACGTTCAACTTGAATAAAATCGGCGTGGCCGATGATGGAAAAGTCTATGCGGCCAATCTCGTCACGACGGGTAATGCCAATTCCTTTCGCATTTACTCATGGGACAATGACAGTTCAACCACCGCGCCTGTTCTGGCGTTTATCGGTGATCCGGGAGCGGGCAGCAATCTTCGTTGGGGTGACAGTATGGCCGTCCGCGGCTCTGGATTGACCACCGAAATCCTTTTAAGTGCCGGCACCTCGAACATCGTTTCGATTATTAAAATGAGTGGGGATGGCGTGACACTCGATGGGACACCACAAGTAATTAGCGTAAGCGACACTGGCTCACCTGCACCCTCTGGCTTTGCCCAACTCGGGCTGGCTTTCGGCGCGGGAAACACCTTCTGGGGCAAGAATTCCAGTTTCGGTCTCCGCAACGTAACTTATGACACCACCACGGGAACCGGCGATGTAACTCATCTTTATTCGTTCAGCCTTGTACCTTCAGTGGTCACGGCAATCGCGGTGGAAACGAACTTAAACTTCCTTGCCGCCCTTTCGATTGAAAATCCAGACACCGTTCAACTCTACAGCATTGCCAACCTGACGACGGGACCGGTTTTGCGCGATCAGGAACTCTTCGCCCAGAAAAACCCCAACGGCAACCTGACCGGTCAACCTTGCTTTGCTGGAAGTCGCCTGTTCGTCCTTGATTCCAACAACGGCATCAAGGCTTTTGATATCGACACCAATTACGTCGCCAACGCCGCGCCGTACAGCATCACGTCGGTTTCATTGCAAGGCGTCAATTCGCTTCAACTAATCTGGACCTCTGAATCGAACCGCGTGTATCAAGTGGAATCAAGGACTTTGATCACTGGACCAAACTGGACTCCGGTCGGTTTACCTGTCACAGCAACTGGAACCACGGCGACGAACACCATCACGATCGGTTCAAATCAAACGGAATTTTATCGCGTGCAAACGCCCTAAACCGCAAAACCAATTCTCACAAACGCCGCGCACTCTGCGCGGCGTTTTTTTTGCTGCGGGTGAAGTGTTAAAGGAGAGAAACTCCAGTCGTTTCTGGAGCGCGCATTCTCGTAAAGTAGTTTAATCCAGCGGAAATTTTTTAATTCGCAAAAGCTGGCAGGCGGCGAGGACCGCAAAACGCGGGTTGTTTTTGAAGTAACGTTTCCAAAGTCGCTTCGGCTCGACGCATAATCGGAAGAACCATTCCAGCCCGGAACGTTGCATCCAGCGGGGCGCTTGCACAATTCGTCCGCTGTGAAAATCAAAGGCCGCACCGACGCCCACCATCAACGTCACGTCGAGTTTCGGCAGGTATTCGGCCATGAATTTTTCCTGTTTCGGCGTGCTCAACCCAACCCACAAAATATTGGGCTTGGATTCGGCGACCAAACGCTTGAGTTCGTATTCCTCGTTGGTATTCAACGCGCGAAACGGCGGTTCGTAGGTGCCGACGATTTCAATTCCCGGAAAGCGTTTTTCCATTTTGGTTTTCAATTCGCGGGCGACACCATCGGCTCCGCCATAAAAAAAATGGCGAAAACCGGATGCGCGGGAAATTTCCATAATCTCCAGCATCAAATCGGGGCCATAAACGCGGTTCATCTGGCTAAATCCTTGCAACCGCCCCATCCAGGTCATCGGCATGCCATCGGGCGTGACGAGAAACGCGTTGTTGTGGATGGCTCGAATTTTCGGATCATCTTGAGATTCCATGACCCCATGAACTCCCGTGACGCACACATAACCTCTCTTCTGGTTTTGCACGGCATCAACAAAAGCGCTTTTCGCCATCTCCAAATTGATGGCGCTGACGCCGACCCCCAGAACATTGACTCGATCAATCTGCATTCGTGCCGTGAATATCTTGAGATTTGGGCGGGATTCAACTCTCTTCTGGTATTTGGCTGCGTTCTGATTTAATTCTTTCGCTCCGCGAAAGCTGTAAATGAAATTGGTTGTATTCGCACACGTTCCGCCTCCGCACCATGGCCAAAGCTACATGGTGCAGTTGATGTTGAAGGGGTTCGGCGGCAACCAACGAGGAATTCGCCCGCCACCCATTTCAGGAACGGCAAATAATTACGGAGTAACTTGCTACCACGTCAACGCGCGGCTCTCACGCGATTTGGAACAGATCGGCGAACTTCGTCCTAAAAAAATTCTGCTCCTCTTCGGATATTGCGTTTCCGCGATCTGGTGTCGCTTTCGCTATGGCGCGAAGGCGCTCTACTATATTCCTGCTCCGGGAAAACGTTCGGCGCTATTTCGAGATTGGATGGTGATGTTGCTCTGTCGTCCGTTTTTTCCGAAAATCATTTTGCATTGGCACGCCGCCGGTTTATCGAAATGGATTGAGACTTCAATACAAATTCGCGCCCGTTCCTTTACTTACAAATGTATGAAACAGGCGGATCTCAGCGTCATTTTATCGCGGCACAACCGCGCCGATGCCGAGAAGTTGCTGCCGCAAAAAATAGCGTTGGTTCCAAACGGAATTCCTGATCCATGCCCTGATTTTGAGACCGCCATCCTGCCCCTTCGTCTTGCGAGACAGGAAACCCGTCGTCAAATTCGTGCTGGAGAGAATCTTTCTATCGTTGGAAAAAATGGCGGCGCTTTGCACGCGTTCCAAGTTCTTTACCTGGCCCATTGCACACGTGAAAAAGGAATTTTTGACACCATCGTCGGCACGCTGAAAGCCAATGTAAAATTGGCGAGAGACAAATCTCCCATCAGGATCATGCTCACCATCGCGGGCGCGTTTTTCAATCAAAGTGAAGAAAACGAATTCTTTGAAATCTTGAAACAACCGGATGCCAAAGAATACATCCATTACCTTGGGTTTGTCTCGGGTGAACAAAAGGATGCCGCGTTAAAGGCAGCCGACCTGTTTTGTTTTCCCACTTATTACCGGAATGAAAATCAGCCGGTTAATCTGATTGAGGCACTGGCTTACGGCCTGCCTGTGATTACAACACGCTGGCGTTCCGTGCCGGAAACGTTGCCGGATGATCATGTGGGCATCGTGGCTCCGCGCAATCCGGATCAAATTGCCGAGGCCCTTTTGCTCCTGATGTCTCAAAATTTTGGAGACACGTTCCGCCAGCATTTTTTGAAAAACTTCAAAATCGAACGGCACCTGGAAAATCTCGCCGCCGCTTTTCACAGCATTGAATGAAATTTTCCATCATCACCCCCAGCTTCAATCAGGGACGTTTCATTCGTGATTGCATTGAGAGCGTCCGTTCGCAAACGGGCAGCGATTGGGAACACATTGTCATTGATGCGGGTTCGACCGATGAAACTATTTCGATTCTGAAAGAATATCCGCAGGTGAAATGGATTTCCGAACCGGACAAGGGAATGAGCGACGGCATCAATAAAGGTTTTTTGAGAGCGGAAGGCGAATGGTTGATGTGGCTCAATGCGGACGATTATCTCTTGCCGGAAACGCTCGCCAAAGTTGCCGCGTTTGCAGAACAAGATCCATCTGCTGACGTGATTTACGGCGAATGCATTTTCGTGGACGAATCGAAAAAAATTATTCGCCGCCGGTGGGAGCACGGCTTTGATTTTCCGATTTTGCTCTTTTACGGCTGCTACATTCCTTCCACTTCGACTTTCATCCGACACAAAGTGATTGCCGCAGGCGAATTGTTGAACATCGATTATCGCGTTTGCATGGACTTCGAGCTTTACGTCCGTTTGAGCGAACACGGTTTCAAATTTAAGTTTCTTCCCGACGCGCTGGCCTGTTTTCGATGGCACCCCACCAACACCAGCACGACTCAGTCAAAGCGACGCTGCGAGGAGCGGCTTCGCGTGCAGCAGGAATATCTTCGGCGGCACGGAAAAAACTGGCTCGCTGGAGAGAAAACGATTTCTGCGCTCTGGCGTTTGATCCTGATAAAGAGGCTGGTTCTCCGTTTTTTTTCCCGCTATTTTCGCCGCTAAATGTTCAAGCTCCGCCACATTTTCAAAGCCGCCAATGCCCAACAAGAGCGCGAGTTCGAACGCATCAACGTCGAGAACAAGCGCAGCCGTTACCTCGAAACCAATCCACTGACTCGTTATGAAACAGATGTCGCTTACCGCGAAAAAGTAGATCGCATCAAAGCCGGTTTGGGCGAACCACGCGGACTCATTCTCGACATCGGCGGCAATACGGCGGGTGAAGCGACGTTGCTCAAACAACTCGGCTACGACATTATCGTCGGCGACATCAACGAAACCGCTCTCGATATTTCCCGGCAGCGCGTCGAAAAATTCGGACTGAAAGCGCCTGGATACGTTGCGCTCGACGTCCACCATCTGCCTTTCAAAGACGAATCCTTCAACGCGGTTACCGTCATTGAAGCGTTGCATCACTTCGTCAATTACGATCAGGCGCTCAAGGAAATTTTTCGGATTTTGAAACCGGGCGGCAAACTTTTTTCCCTGGAGCCCAATGCGTTAAGTCCATTGCGCCGCGCTTCCGAAGTCCGCGACCGCTTGCGCGGCACCATCGAAAAAAGTTTTTATATTTCCGAACTCAAAAAACTCGGCGTGAGCGCGGGGTTTTCCGAGGTAAAAGTCGAATCCATCGCCACTGGCCGTTCCAGTTGGAAACTGCAGGAAGTGCCGGCGTATCGTCGGCCGATTGCGCGACTGCACGGCTGGCTTGCGCTCAATTTTCCGCGCATGTTCGGGACGCTGCGTTTGCAAGCCCGCAAAGGAGAGACCGCTCCACAAAATGAAAATTGCCGCGTCGAACTTCATGAATTATTTCGCAGCCCCAAAAACCGGAACGAACTGAATTATGATTCCGCCAAAAAACTTTGGGTGGAAACAGATGGCGACCACGCTTTCCCGGAACTCAACGGCATCCCCATCTTGATTGCCGAGGATGCCATTGCATTGAAATAAGGTTTCAAGTAGTTTCCGCCCTCAATCGCGCATTCACATGAATTGGCTGACTAAAATTGCCGCCTTCAAAGTTCTTTCCACTCTTCCCAACGGCTCTGCCTTGTATCGTTTCAGTCAGGAATATTTTACCAAATCGCTCGTGCCGACGCGGGAGCGAGTGGATCAAAAAATTGGCGTGGGTCTTCGTTACTTTGAGTGGCTGGAGCAACACGGCTGCGCGACGCAATTGATCGAGGGCACGCATCTCGATTTCGGCACCGGCTGGCAGCCGACCATTCCTCTTTTGTTTTATTCGCTGGGTGTAAATCGGCAAATTTTGTTCGACATCGTGCCGGTGTTGAGTGGCGAATTAGCCGCCAGCACTATCGCAGCATTTCGCGCCAACTTGGAATCTCCGGCGTTTCCGTTCAAAAACAAAGTGCAACGGCTCCCCGAAATTGATCCGGCCAATCGAAGTTCGTTGATCGCTCTTGAAAAATTGGGGATCAATTATTTTGCGCCTTATCAACGCAAGCTCGACGAGTTGAGCGAAGCAATCGATGTCGTCACTTGCACACAAGTATTTCTGCACATCGACAAATCTGTGTTGCGGAAAATTTTTCGCGGCTTGCATCGCGCGCTAAAAAAAGGCGGAAAATTTTTAGCAACAATTCATCTCACCGATCTCTACGCGCACGCGGACTCGCGGATTTCGCAATACAATCATTTGAAATTCTCTCCAAACGTTTGGAACGGCTGGATCAATTCAGCGTTGATGTCTTACAACCGATTGAAAGCGCCCGACTATCATGAATTGCTCACGAAGGCGGGCTTCGCCATTGGCCATTTCGAGGTGGAATCGCCGACGCCAGACGATTTAAAAAAACTGGACAGCATCAAATTAGATCCTTCGTTCTTAAAATATTCTCGAAAAGATTTGGGTGCCAAACATCTCTTCTTTGTTGCGGAAAAAGTATGATGCTGATTCTCACCTATCACATCATTCGCGCCGTCCATGCGCCGGTGAGTTCCGATTTCTACACCATTTCAGAGACGCAACTGCAACGGCAACTGGCGGCGCTTCGTCAAGCGGGGAGAAAATGTTTGGAGCCAGCCGCTCTGTTGGACAAAAAAAATTCCGACAAAAATTTTCTCCTCACTTTTGACGACGGCTCCATTGATCATTTGGAAATCGTCGCGCCGATTCTGGAGAGAAACGATTGTCGCGCGATTTTTTTTATTCCAACTTCGAAACTGGATCGAGCGGGCTACTTAAATAAAGCGCAGGTGCGGACACTCTCGGAGCAAGGACACTCCATCGGCGTTCACAGCCACGAACATCGGCGCATGGATCAATCGTCGGACTCCGAAATCCGCGAACAACTGAAAAAGTCTTCTGGACTTCTCGAAGAAATCACCGGCCGCCTTTCGCCATTTTTTGCCCCGCCCGGAGGATATTTTAATTCTCGCGTGCAATCCGTCGCCCTGGGACTCGGCTTCAAAATAATCCGCACGATGAAATGGGGTTACAATAAACGCATTGATCTGACGGCGTTGGAAACGATTCCCGTCAACCGCACCATGACCGAGAAAAAGTTTCAGAAAATTTTGGAGTTTAAAAACAACGGATGGCTCTACGCGGGCAAAGAAGGCTTGAAAACAATTTTGCCGATGCAAGGTTACGTGCGTTTGCGTAATGCTGTTTTACGAGGCAAATCATAGTCGCTGTATGGAAGAATTTCCGGTTACAATTATCGGCGCGGGATTGACGGGACTTTCCTGCGCCTACCATTTGGGCAAAAATTATCTCCTGCTCGAAAAAGAAAATGAGCCGGGCGGAATCGTTCGCACCCATGTCCGCATGAATTCATTTCTCTGCGACGGCACCGGCCATTGGCTGCATCTGCGCGACGCCTCGATTAAAAAATTGGTCAACGAATTACTCGAAGGCCAATTGGTCGAACACGAACGGAAAGCCGTTATTTTTTCGCACAACACATTCACCGCCTATCCATTTCAAGCGAACACTTACGGATTGCCCCGCGAAGTCGTTTTGGAATGTCTGCTCGGCTTGCTCAAAGCCAAACACCCGGAAGATTTCGGGCAACAACCACCTTCCACGCCCGCCACAAATTTTTATGAATGGGTCGTGCGCCATTTCGGCGAGGGCATTGCCAAACATTTCATGGTTCCCTACAACGAAAAATTGTTGGGCGTCAATTTGCAGGAACTCATGCCGCAATTTGCCGAGCGTTTTATTCCGCGTCCCTCCACTGAAGATGTCATCAAAGGCGCGCTCGGATTCTCCCGCGAATCCCTCGGCTACAATGCGAAATTTGTTTATCCACGAACCGGCGGCATCAGCGCTCTCGCCCGCGCTTTTGAAAAATCATTGAAACAAAAACCGCGTTACCAGATCGAAGTTCGCAAAATCAATCTGGCGGAAAAAATTGTCACGCTTTCTGACGGCGCGACAATCGGATTCAAACATCTCGTCAACACGATGGCGTTGCCAAAATTTATTTCCTGTCTCGAAAATGCGCCCGCCGAAATTTCCGACGCCGCAAAAAAACTGCGCGCCAGCACCGTTCATTATTTCGATATTGGGGTTCGCGGAACCGGCGACATCGCCAGCGATTATCATTGGATTTATTTTCCCGAAAAAGAGTTTATTTTCTATCGAGCAGGATCTTATTCAGCCGTCCATCGCGATGCCGCGCCGCCCGGTTGCCGCAGCTATTACGTCGAAATGTCAGGAGGAGCGAGCGAGTATTTGGATAAACCTGAAGAATTGAAAGCGCGCGTGCTGGCCGACATGAAACGCGCCCGGATTATTTCCGCCGCAGACGAAATTTTATTTATGGAACTTTGTGAAATTCCGCATGCTTACGTCGTGTTCGATAAAAATTACGAGCAGTCGCGCGAAGTGGTGATCAATTTTCTAAAAAAGCAAAATGTGATTTCTGCGGGCCGCTGGGGCGGCTGGGGTTACGGCGGAATGGAGGACGCGATGCTCGATGGAAAATCTGCGGCGGAATCGTTGCGATGAAAACATCTCCATTCAACGAAGCGGAATGCTGGCGCATTTACGATGAAGAATTGAAGCCGTTGTTCCAGGGGCTTTCACCCGCGCCTTACCTTGATTCGAGAAATATTTTTTACCTCAAGATGCTGGCCGATTGCGGTGCATTGGAAAAAGGCATACATCTCGTTGACCTCGGCGCTGGACTTGCCATCTTCGGCCCGCTCGCCGCGAAACTTGGTTTGCAAGTGACGCTCGTGGATGATTTTGGCGGCGGTGGCGGCATTGACCTCGCGCAACGCGAACGCGGGCGGCAAGTTCTGGCGAACTTTCAGGAGAAACTCGGAATAAAAATTGCCGAACAGGATTTTCTGGAAAAACCGTTGCCGTTCCCCGATCAATCGGTGGATGTCGCGACCTGCTTTCACAGCCTGGAGCACTGGCATAATTCGCCGAAGAGACTTTTTCACGAAATCCGGCGCGTGCTTCGTCCCGGCGGCGTGGTTTTTTTTGCGACACCCAATGCGGTCAACCTTCGCAAACGCATTGCCGTTCCCTTGGGCCGCACCAATTATTCCCCGCTCAAGGAATGGTATCTGGATGACCCGGTTTTTCGGGGACATGTTCGCGAACCCGTTGTTCGCGATTTGCATCAGCTCTTGCAGTGGAACGATTTTGACGTCATCGCGACAGCGGGCCGGAATTTTATCGGCCAGGAAAGCATGGCGCTGGCGTCGCTGCCACGTTGGTTGACGAAATTCATCGCCGTTACATCTGACAAATTTCTTCGCTTCTTTCCAACGCTCTGCTCTGACCTTCACGTCATCGGGAAGAAACGATGAACAAAATTTTGATGATCGCCTACGCCTGCAACCCTGAAGGCAGCGGTGAACATTGGCTCGGCTGGGGTTGGGCGGAACAAGCCGCGAAAAATTTTAAAGTTCATCTGATCACCACGCCGAACGCAAAAGACGCGGTGGAAAAACAGGCGGCCCGCTGCGGGATTGAGGTTCATTTCGTTGCTCTCCCCGAACGATTAAAAAAAATCACCTCTTATTTCGGCGGTGCCGGAACCTGGGCGCGAAAAATTATCTGGCAACGGCGCGTTGTGAAATTGGCGCGCCAACTTCATCAGCGCGAAAATTTTTCGGTCGTCCATCAAACTACTTTTCACACCTTTCGCGTTCCGTTCGATTCGGCTGCACTTGGAATTCCATCTGTCTGGGGTCCGATTGCCGGTGGAGAAACCGTCCCGCGCGGGTTCCATAAATTTTTAGGCGCGGCCAAAGGGTCTGAAATATTTCGCAAATTTATAAATAAAATCTGGCTCTTCTCGCCCGCCATTCGCCGCTCCTTGCGGCAAGCCAGTGTCATTTTTCTTTCCAATAAATCTTCCCTTGAATTTTTCCCAACCGAGTTCCATGACAAATTTCAAATCGTCCCCGCCAACGCCACTCGCCCCAGCGGAAATTCCGTTCCGCACCAGTTGCGAACGCGCACCGAACCTTTTCACCTCTTGTATGTCGGCAATTGTGTCGCCACCCGCGCCCTCCCAATTGTTTTTCACGCATTAATTCAAGCGAACCTCCCCAACGCAAAGCTCTCCATCATCGGCCAGGGGCCTGCCATTCCATTTTGGAAAAAATTAAGCAACGAACTCGGTTTGGATGATAAAATTACTTTTGTTGGGCAAAGGCCTTTTGCCGAGTTGCAGGAATATTATGCAAAAGCGGATGCGCTGGTGTTTCCGGCTTTGCGCGACAGCGGCGGTTCCGCTTTGCTCGAAGCGATGGCAAAAGGTTTGCCCGTCGTTTGCCTTGATTGGGGTGGCCCCGGGGAAATTATAAACGATCAATGCGGTTTTAAAATTTCAGTGGAAAATCCTGGCGAAACCATTCGCGAAATGGCGCGAGCTTTCGTTGCGCTCGAAGAAAATCCGCCACTTTGTCAGGAACTGGGCGCTCATGGTGCGGAACGAGCCAAAGTTTTTAGCTGGGAAAACAAAAGGCGCTTGCTCGAAGAAACTTATATTCGTCTGCAAAAAAGATGAGCGCCCAGAAATGTTTTTTGTTGCGGCTCTTTCACCTTCTCGATGAACACCGCGTCGAATATTGCATCACTCGCAATTACGAAAATTTTTATGAGGCGATTGAGTCCGACATTGATTTCCTTGCCGCTGAAAAATCACTTCCTCTGTTCCTGGAATTATGCCGCCGTGCCGCCGCCGAAAATAGTTTCCTCTTTGTTCAACAAAATCATTTTGTCAATCACTCCTTTATTTTTTGGAACCAGGAATCTGGATTTATTCGAATCGATGTCGAAATCGAAAATCGCTGGAAGATTTTCCATGTTCTGAAAGCAAGCGAAGTTCTCCAGGAACGGCGTCGGTTTGAAGAATTTTTTATTCCCTCACCCCAACACGAAGCCGCCATTTTACTCACCCAGACAGCATGGCTGAATTCGTTGACCGGGCGTTATGCGCGTCGGTTGCAAATCCTCCAGCAAGAAATTCCTCCCCGGCAATTTTCCGAAATGCTCCATCATGCCTTTTCGCTTCGCTCTTTTTCTCTCAACGCCCCGGATTTGCCGCAAATCATTCGCGCCGGATTACGGCGGAAAACCTTCCGCCGTCCTGCTTCGTTTCTTAAAACGATCCAATATTTTTTCAGCGATTGTCTTCGGTTTTGGCAGCGGCTCGCAAAGCCTTGCGGCCTCTACTTCCGCTCTCGAACCACCAACGTTGAAACTTCAGATAAAATTTTGCGCGACATTGAATTTCTCTTTCCCAAAGGAAAACTCGTCTTTGAAACCGGCGCGCCGAATTTCGGCCAACTTCTCAAGGCGATGTTCAAAGGTGGTCTCGTCGTTGAAACTCTTACGGTCAAAAGCGATGAAGCAGCGCGGGTTTCAGCTAACCGCGCCGCCACTACATTTCTACCGAGCCGCACGTTTGTTGACGCCGAGTATCACGACGGGAACACGCAACTGGCTCATGTTTTTTCGGGTGCGATGACGGCGACTAACGCGGAGAAGAGAGGGCCGCAAACCACTCAGTTCATCGTCCGTTGCCTGGCGAAACAGTGTGAACCGAAACCCTTTGAGCGAGGCCGGTTTGTGGTCTTGCTCGGTTTGGATGGCGCTGGCAAAACCACGGTGGCTAGAGAAATTTCTCGAATGGCATTGGAAGATTCCCGGTTTCGCGGCGTAAAATATTTCCATTGGATTCCGAGCTTGTCGGGAAAAATTGAATTTCCCTGGCGCTCCTCCTTGGAAACTCCGCGAAAAAAAATCTTCACGCCAAATCTAATTCGCTCGACTGTTTCCCTGGCACGGCTTTTAAAAAATATTTTTTCCGCGCACCTCTCGTATTGGTTCCGCCTCCGTCCACTTTTGCGCCAGGGATTCGTCGTCCTCGTTGACCGCTATTTTTACAATTACTGGATAGATCCGCAGTCGGTAAAATATTTTGCCCCACAAAAATGGCTCACTCGATGGCTTCGCTTTTTTCCACAGCCAGAATTAATGATTCGATTGCGAGCCGACGCCACGACCCTCCGTTCACGCAAACGCGAACTTTCTCTCGAAGAAATTGCCGACCAAACCAAACAACTGGAGCAAGCGCCGCTTTACGGGACGGACTGCGTTGATCTCGATGCCACCGAATCTCCCACGCGCCTCGCGGAAAAAGCTTTTGCGGCCATTCGCAATCCGGGCAGTTCGAATTTGCAGGCCAGCTGGAAGGATTTATTTCAAAGCGATCACGCCGGTGAGACTATTGTAACACGACATATCGCGCTCCAAAAATCGGGCCGGGCATTTTTATTTCTGCCAGTCGAGCCTGAACTGGCGGTGACGGCACTGGAACTTTATCCCGCGCAAACCTGCAAGGCGCGCGCCGCCCGAAAACTCGTTCGCCTGCTCCTGAGCGCTGGAATTGTTTTAAAAACTAATACGACGACGCTTCCGATGGCCGCGCCTTTTTCATTTTTTTTGCGCAGTCTCGTTGGCAACGACTCGGCTATTCCACCGTTCGCTGTTCTTGCCGGAAATCCGCGAACGCCGGGAAGCCGTTTTATTTTTTTGGTTTTCAATCGCGGTCTTCCGGCTGGCGTGGTGAAAGCGGGAACCGGAGCGTTCGCGCAAAAATTAATTGAACGAGAAAAAATATTTTTAACTTCACTGCCGGAAACCTTTAAGAATATTCCGCGCACGATTGCGGAATTTCGATCCGACACCGTCTCTGCCTTTGCTTTGAAATTTGTGCAAGGTCGTTCACCGCAGCCGACCGATGACTCTGGCATCAACCGCGTTTTGCGCGGCTGGCTCGATGAAACGCGAGTGATGCCGCTCTCCGAAATTCCAACCTGGCAACGGTTGGTTGCGGCGTGTAATTCCAACCCGGATTTTATCCGACTCGCCGCCCGTCTCGGTAATAAAACTTTTTGTCCAACGATTTTTCATGGCGATTTTACGCCGTGGAATATCAAAGTGGTTGAACCTTCCGGCGATTGGGTGGCGCTGGATTGGGAACGCGGAGAGTTGGCGGGAATTCCCGGTTGGGACTGGTTTCATTTCAGAATTCAGTCCGCGATCCTCGTAAGAAAATTATCTGCTTCCGATGTGGCGATTGAAATCAATCGCTTCATTGACTCCGAACTTTTTAAAAAATTTGCCGAGGCTGCAAAAATTGAATCCATCAAACACGATCTGTTGCTCGCTTATTTATTTTTTGTCACGGAAGTTGAAAAACCGAGCGAAGGATTGGAGACGCTGAAGCAGTTGTTAACCAAATTACAAAACGGCTGATGATTGAAGATGCCGGGCCACGAACTTTTCAACTTTTAACCCCACTTCTTTTTCAGTCACGTTGAGCAAACAGTGAGGCGCGGGAAACCGGCAATAATCGAAGCACGGTTTGTACGGACAGGACTTACCCTCCACGAACTGGGCCTGCGGATGAAGCGGCGCAAACCACTCGGGCAATTGCGCTCCAAAAATCGTAAAAGTCGGACAACCACAATTTGCGGCGAGATGGCCGGGACCGGAATCGTTGCCGATGAAGAGCGCCGAATCATCAATGATATGCAAAAGCTCGGTAATTGTCTTCGGAGCAACCACTGTCTTTTCGCCTAAGTTCAACCACGATTGCCTTTGGTCCGGGTCGCACGCAACCTGCACCGGATATCCGGCGGCGCGCAATTGATTGACGATAAATTTGAATCGAACCAACGGCCAGACTCTTACCGCTTGTCCTGCTCCGCTGTGTACTAAAATTTTTTCTCCCTCCCTGAGCCGTTGAAAATTCACTTCCTCTTTCGGCGGGAGTTCCAACCCCAGCGCCCTGCCCATATCCCGCCAGCTTTCATATCGGTGCGCGGTCCGTTCTGGTAATTCCAGCGGGTGTGTTAAAAAAAATTGGCTGTATAGGCGGGAAAATCCAAAGCGCTGTTTCGCACCACAAAACCACAAAAGGAGATGATCTCGCGGATCCCATCTGCCCGAAACGCCCACTTGGAAACGACTTGATGAAACCTCCCGCCATAAACGAAAAATCTTCAACCATGGCCATGAGAAAAATCGATACTTGCCTTTGAAAGCAGTCCATGGAGCCGAAAACGGCACGACGCACACTCCCGGCCAAAACCGTTTCTGTAATTCCATCGCAAATGGTTTTGCTAAAAGGGTTACATCAAATTTTTCGCTGGCAGCCTGTAGGAACGGCGTGGCAATGGCCAAATCGCCCATTCCCCATAATTCTATCACCAATAGTTTTGGTTTCATTTACTAAAGAAACTTGAGGAGGAGCGGCTAGCCACTCAACCCCTGAGCCTTTGATCCCTTCTTTTCCGAGGAGACTAAATTCATTGAGACACCGGGCAATTTAGAGACATTGCGCCTCATGTAAAGTCCGGTGTCTTTGGAAAATACGGATCAAAGGCACATCGCGCGCGCCACCAAAAAACGGAGTGGGCTGTTTAGCCTGGGACCAACGCGCAGCACATCAGAAGGAAGGACATAGAAGATTTATTTCCATGTCCGCTCAGGACAAAGCTGCTGCGGCTCGTCTGCGACACAGACCGCACTCCCTAGTGGGGTCGAAGATGGACCCTGATTACGATCCGAAGACTTTTTTCACTTGACCGACCTTCTTTTGGACTTTGCCTTTTATCTGTTCAGCACGCCCCTCGTCTTCGATGTCGGGACGATTCATCGCTTCGCCAGCATGTTTTTTTACGCCCCCTTTGACTTCACTGATTTTGCCTTTGATTTGGTCTTTTGTGCTTTGTTTCATAATTTCTCCTTTCCATAAACTGCCATCGAAAAGGCGCGCCGCAACTTTCTCGGCTGATAAAAAAAATTAAAAAATCTCTCGTTCAATGGCGGATTTTCCGCGGATTGCGCACTTCCACCAAGATTGCCTCTCCTTACCTCTCCTTGATTGGTTAAGGATTAGATTCGTAAAAAGGATAAAAGGAATTTCCCTTGCGCCTCAATGCGAAAGCATTGCGGTCTCCGCGATAAAAACAAGCGAACTTGAGGCCCACAATGTTTCTCACGACAAACTTCTCAGTATTTGATACGAATGTCCCATGCGCAAAATTCTATTTATTCTGCTGGTCGGTTTCGCCTCGCTCACGTCGCACTCGCAAACCAACGTTCATTTCACTCGGACGGAAGATGTCCTTTACGCACGAAAATTTGGCACCGCACTGACGCTCGACGTCATCCAGCCCGACAAACCCAACGGGTTTGGTATTCTCTTCATGGTCAGCGGAGGATTTTTCTCCAGCCATGAAGCAATTAATCCTGCTTCTTACCAGCCGTATCTCGAACGTGGCTACACCGTGTTTGCCATTGTTCACGGCTCACAGCCGAGATTTATTATTCCGGAAATTGAACAGGACATCCATCGCGCCGTGCGTTTTGTCCGGCACAATGCGGCGAAATATAAAATTGATCCCAATCATCTCGGCATTACGGGCGGAAGCGCGGGAGGACACTTGTCCCTTACCATGGGAACGCAGGGAACCAACGGCAGTCCCGATGCCAAAGATCCGGTGGACCGCGAAAGCAGCGCGGTGCAATGCGTCGCTTGTTTTTATCCGCCCACCGATTTCGCGAATTGGGGCAAGCCGGGTGATGACGCCGTGGGCATCGGCACGTTGAAAAATTTCCAGCCCGCGTTTGGTTCGCGCAGTGAAACTGCTGAAACCCGCCAGGCATTGAGCAAAGAAATTTCTCCCATCCATTACATTACCGCCAAGATGCCGCCGACCTTGATCACCCACGGCGACGCGGACAAGTTGGTGCCGATTTACCAGGCGCAAGCGTTTGAGAAACGTTGTCGCGAAGTCAATGCGCCCTTCAAGCTGATCGTGCGCGAAGGCAAAGATCACGGCTGGCAAGGCATGGACGTTGACATGCGCGTTTTCGCCGACTGGTTTGATGAACATCTGCGTGGGATTAAGAAATGATTTTAACGCGAAGACAAAGACGTGACGCGATTTTCACGAATTAACACGAATTTCCGGAGGGCTTTCTTAATTCACAAAGATTCGTCAATTTCGTGTCGCTCCTTGCCTTTGATTCCCCATATTCCGCCCATGCCGATTTACGAATTTCACTGTGAAAAATGCGGAGCGGACAACGAAATCCTCGTGCGCTCCAGCACCTGGAAAGGAACGCCTTGCCCGAAGTGCGGGTCGAAAAAATTGACGAAACGGCTTTCGACCTTCGCATCGTCGGTCAGCGGGCAGGAAAGTGCGCCGTCGTGTTCAGGCGTACCCAAATCGTGTGGACGTTGCGGAACCGGCAAGCCGCATTCGCATTGAAAATTTACATCGTTAAAATCCATGCCAACGAAACCTCTTGATCGCCTTATGTTCGCGCAGGGCGGTCATTGCTTCTTCTGCAAACAGCCGTTGTCACAGGCAGACGCCAGCGTCGAACATCTTTTCGCCAGCGCCAACGGCGGCGGCAACGAATTCGAAAACTGCGTTGCTTGCTGCAAATCCGTCAATGCGTTATTCGGCAGCATGTCGCTTAAAGAGAAGTTCCAAGTGGTGCTCAATCAGAAAGGACAATTCAAGTGCCCGAACGGCGTTGGATCAGCCAACGCGGCATTGACTCTGACTCCCCAGAAGAAAACTCCGATTGACACAAAGTTATTGGCCAACACTTTCGACCTGGTTGTTGCCAATTTATCGCAGCGTGGCGATTCACGGCCACGAACACTGAAGGCTCTCACAAGCACGGTTGCAGCAATCTTTTCAAAGAAGTTGGATGACGCTGAAATCAACGCGTTAATTCAGCAATTGCAGTCAACGGGGAAAATCTCCGTCGAGAAGACTAAAATCACTTACGCGTTGTGATTTTATGAAGCTATCGCAATTGCTCGGCCTTGAATGCGCGCAAATCTTCCACGGCCCAATCGGGTTTGTGCGATTGTAGTTCGTCGAGCTTGGAACCGCCGGTCGCCACGGCGAGAACCTTTGCGCCAATCGCCCGTGCG
>JBKJOA010000360.1:0-3834 GCA_046593365.1 Limisphaerales bacterium | reverse complement strand
GCCACCAAACTTTTTGACAAAGTTATTGTCGCCGTCGCGCAGAACGAAAGCAAAAGTCCCCTCTTCGATTTAGCCGAGCGCGTCGGTTTGGTTCAGCAAGCGATCAAACATTTGCCGCAAGTTGAAGTGGATTCTTTCGATGGGCTTTTGGTTGATTATGTGGAGAGCCGCTCCGGCCAGGCGGTGGTTCGCGGTCTGCGCGCCGTTTCCGATTTTGAATTTGAATTTCAACTCGCCCTGATGAACCGTAAATTGAACGAAAGAATTGAAACCATCTTCATGATGCCCAAAGACACTTACACATTTCTCAGTTCTCGGATCGTGAAGGAAATCGCCCGGCTCGGAGGGGATGTCAGCTCGTTTGTTCCCGCGCATGTGCAAACAGCGTTGAAAGGGAAGTTGAGCAAGATTTGAGGTGAGGGTGTCAGATTACTAAAACTGAAAAGGGAGATTTGGTTATGCCACTACTCATTAATCTGCGTCATTTAGAACACAAAGACGTTGTCATCGAAGGCGAATTGCCCTCAGCCGACTTGGAATTGGACAATGTAGATGAGTTGATTCGTGCCGAGCATCCATTGCAATACGAACTTCAGGCACAGCGACTTGATCACGACTTGTTAGTTCATGGCAGCTTGAAACTGACGTTGGAATGCGAATGTGCGCGATGCCTGAAACCGTTCCAACGGCAACTTGATTTTGATCATTGGGCCTGCCATTTGCCGTTGGAAGGGGAGGAAAAGGTCAACATTGTTAGCGATTGCGTGGACTTGACGCCACATATCCGTGAAGATATTCTATTGGCCTTTCCGCAACATCCGTTGTGCGAGAGTGAGTGCGGCGGATTGAAGAATCAGCCAAAAATCGGAGCAAAAGGCTCAAGCGGTGCCAATCAGATCGACCAAACTTCGTCTGCGTGGTCCGAATTAAATAAACTGAAGTTGTAATATTATGGGTGTTCCCAAACGTAAACCATCACGAAGCCGTCAGCGCATGCGCCGCGCTTACAATAGTGTTTTAGCTTTGCCACAATTGAGCGTCTGCCCGCAATGCGCCGCGCCTTCCATTCCGCACCGGGTCTGTCCCGCCTGCGGTTTCTATAAAGGCCGTCAGGTGATAACGATCAAGTCAGCCGCCTAATTCGGTTTTAGGAGCGCAGATGGGATTTTCCTTCTGCGCTCTTTCATTTATGCGAATTGCTGTTGATGTCATGGGTGGCGACCACGGAAGCAAAGTCGTTATCGATGGGGTCAAACTCGCGTTGGAAGCCAATGCGAAAATCACCGAACTATTTCTTGTCGGCAAGGAGGCGGAAATCAAGGCAGCCCTTGAGGCCAGCCAATTTGCCGACCCGCGCCTTCGCATCATCCACGCGAGTGAAGTTCTCAACATGGAAGACAAACCGGTGGATGGTCTTCGCAAAAAGAAAGATTGCTCCATCCTCCGCGCCGTTGAGTTGATTAAGGCAGGCAAGGCGGATGCGATTGTTTCCCCTGGAAACACCGGCGGATTAGTCGCCGCGTCCATGATCCGCCTGCGTCAGTTGCCCGGCGTGGATCGCCCCGGAATTGCGACCGTCATTCCTACCGCCCAAAGCGAATTTGTTCTCCTAGATTCCGGTGCCAGCATTGAATGCCGTCCGCTGCATCTCCTGCATTTTGCGGTGATGGGAAGTGTTTACTCCCGTGAAATCCTCGGTTGCGCAAACCCGCGTGTCGGTCTCTTGAGTAATGGAACCGAAGACAACAAGGGCAACGAGTTGACGCAGGAAACATTTAAACTTTGCAAGCGGGTGAACTTAAATTTCATTGGCAATGTTGAAGGTCACGATCTTTTTCATGACCGCGTCGATGTCGTGATCTGCGACGGATTTATCGGGAACATCGTTTTAAAAACCATCGAGAGTTTTGCCAAGGGTATGGGCGCGTGGTTGAAGGAAGAGTTGGCGAAAAATCCCAAACGCATGTTGGGTGCGGTGCTGGCGAAAAATGCCTTGCGTACGATCAAACGGCGGATGGACCCTGACGCTTACGGAGGCGCACCGTTGCTTGGTTTGAACGGAAATGTTATGAAGGCCCACGGTTCCGCTCGCGAACGGGCGATCATGAACGCGATTCGCATTACCAGCGAAGCCATTCAGCATCACATTAACGAAATCATTAAAAACGAAATCGCGGAAGCGAATGCCATTTTGGCCGCAACCAATGCCGCATGAATCTCTTGAAAAAATTCAAAAATCCCAGGGCCCAACATAATTTTGAAGGGCGAACCTGTTCCATCACCGCCGTCGGTTCTTACGTCCCCTCCCGCGTGCTGACCAATGCCGAGTTGGAAAAAATGGTGGACACCACCGACGAGTGGATTATCAGTCGAACCGGCATCAAAGAACGTCGCATAGCTGCGGCGGATGAATTTACTTCAGACCTCGCTTCCAAGGCGGCGCTTCTCGCCATGGAGCGCGCCAACATCACCGCCGAGCAAATTGATTTGATCATTGTAGCCACGATTACGCCTGACATGCCCTTTCCGTCCACGGCGTGCCTCGTGCAACAAAAAATAGGCGCGACTCGCGCGGCAGCATTTGATATCGAGGCGGCTTGTTCGGGATTTATTTTCGGCCTGGAAATTGGCCAGCAATTCATCATGTCCCGCACTTATGAAACTGTGCTCGTTCTCGGCGCGGAAAAACTTTCCACCATTGTGAACTGGAAAGATCGCAACACTTGCGTGCTGTTCGGCGATGGCGCGGGCGCGGCTATTTTGCAGCATCGTCCGGAGGCGCACGGTTTGTTGACGGCCTGCATGGGATCGGATGGCTCGAAGGCGGATCTTCTCTCGATGCCGGGTGGAGGAAGCCGTTGTCCAGCGTCGGTGGAATCACTAGCCTCGGGCCAGCATTTCTTGCGAATGGAGGGTAAAGAAACATTCAAGAGCGCGGTCAATGCCATGTATAACGCCGCTCAGGAAGCGCTGCGCCGCTGTGAAATCGACATCACGCAAATTAAATGCGTTATCCCGCATCAAGCGAACCGTCGCATCATTGATGCCGTGGGTGAACGCCTGGAGGTCACGCCCGAACAACTTTTTATTAACCTCGAAAAATACGGAAATACCTCTGCGGCTTCTGTGGCGATTGCTCTCGATGAAGCGGTGACTTCCGGAAGAATCCATCGGGGTGATCTTGTCCTTCTCGTCGTCTTTGGCGCGGGACTGACATGGGGGGCAGCCGTAATCGAATGGTAAAAAAATTGGACTCGGGAACAAACGATGCTAAAGTGCCTCAAATAATATGAGCGCGCGAAAAACCGATCTACATCACTTGTTCCAAACCCACTCTCACAGCCAGATTCGGCTGTCTCTCCCTTCCGATTCGGTTCACATCCGTAAGAGCGGGATTGAATTCCGCTCAAATAGTCCCATCACCGCCTGGACTGAGATGTCCGTCGATTTGCAATACCCTGATTCCAAAAAAGTTCATTGCGCCGGCGTGGTGGTGGCGTGCGATGGCAACCGCCATTCCGGTTACCTGGTTTCCTTGTTGTTCACCAAACTTTCCCGCCAATCGCAAGCGTTCCTCAGCACAATACGCGATGCAGGTTAGTTCGCTTTCGTTAAACGTTTCGTTTCGTTTTCAATTACTTCAAATCTATTTTCAAACGGCGGTTCTTCGCCTATGGTTGTCCCATGAAGATTCCATCCATGATTTTGCAAACGGATGCGTTGCGGAATGATCGTCGCCGATTCCTTGCTCAACTTTCTCTGGCAACTTTATTCTGGACGGTGCCGGGCGCGTTCGCCGAACAACTGATCCTGACGCCGCGCCAAACGGAAGGT
>JBKJOA010000231.1:0-8246 GCA_046593365.1 Limisphaerales bacterium | reverse complement strand
ATATGTTCCGTCGCTCGCGGTGTTTGGTGCGGGCGCATACAATTGAGAGCGGATAAATCTTCAAAAAAGGCGACTTCAAATTTTCCAGTGAACTCGCGCAATGAAGTTTTATTTTCGCGGACGCGTTTGATGATTTTATCTTCGATGTCCGTGATGTTCATCACGTGATTGACGGCGAAACCTTTGAATTCGAGATAGCGTCGGACGAGGTCAACAAAAATGAACGTGCGAAAGTTTCCGATGTGCGCGAAGTCATGCACTGTCGGCCCGCAGCAATACATCCCGATTTTTTTTTCCGCAGGATCAAGTGGGGCAAACTCCTCGACGGAACGCGAAAGGGTGTTAAACAATTTCAGAGCCATTTAATCGCGACGGAGAGTAAAGAGGCGGCCCTGAAAGAAAAGCGGAAATTCTAAAATGCCTCTTAAATTGCTGCGCCCCTTGACTTGAAAAGCAAAAAACGGTTTCGTTGCTCCATGAGAATTTTTACGTTTCCACTTCCAAAACTTTCGATGGTTTTCGGCGTTGCGCTTTTGCTCACCATTGGTTGCAAACCGAAAGAGTCGGTTGTCGTTCAAGCACCGGTTGCGCCAACTGAGATCGCTCCGCCCACCAATGCTGTCGCGGAAACGAAACCCGGGCCTGCTGCAACGATCATCACTCCAGAGGACGCGGGAAATCACATTGGTAAAACGATGACCGTGCGGGGCAAAGTGGATCGCGTTCACGTCAGCCAGAAAGGCGATGTGTTCATTGATATGGGAGGGAAACATCCAAACGCCACCTTTACGGCCATTTGTTTCAAGCAAGTCATCCCGACCGCGCAACTTGAGCAGCTCTCGGGAAAAACAATTTCCATCACGGGCAAAATCAAAGAATACAATGGCAAAGTTGAAATTATTTTGGAATCGGCGGATCAAATTGCAGAATAATTTCTACTCCTTCCCAATCTGATAAAGATGAGCGTCCGTCCGCAGGAAGATGCTTCGGTCAAGTATTGCGGGCGTCGCCACCACCATTCCGTCGAGCAGATTCTCCGCGAGCTTCTCGAATGACTTGCCAGCCTTGACCACTGTGGTTTTTCCATCCTTGCCAAAGAAGTACACCCGCCCCTCGGCCAACAATGGTGATGCAAGGTGTTGTTCGTTCATGCGCTCCTGCCAATAAACTTCACCACTTCTGGCAGCCGCGGAGTTCGCTATGCCATCGTCAGAAGTCCAGTATAACTCGTCGCCGAGCAGCAACGGCGAAGACATGACCGGCACCTGGCGCGTCGTCTTCCAGGCGGCATGGGTCGCGGTCACGTCGCCCGCGCCATCCACCCGAACCGCCCAAAGTTGCGGCTTCATGCAACCCGTACTGAAGAACACCATGCCGTAACCGAACACCGGGCAGGAGCCGATGGAAAACCCATCGCCATGTCGCGCCCGCCAGATTTCCTTGCCGGTGGCTGGCTCGTAAGAAACCACCCAATGCGCGGCGGGCGAAAGCAACTGAGTCCGCCCCCCCGTATTGACCAACAGTGGTGTGACGAAAGACTTCTTCGTGTTGGGGCTGGAAGTGTTGATCGGCGGTCGGTCGGTCTTCCAAACCTCCTTGCCGGTTTTCGTATCGAGCGCCACGACGTATTGGGTATCACAACCGTCACGGACCATAATCAACAGCTTCTCGTAAAGCACTGGCGAACTGCCGGGACCGACCTGGTGAACCAACGGCAGCCGGGTCTTCCAAAGGATTTTGCCCGTCTTCGCGTTCAGGCAGGCAGTGCCGAACGTGCCGAAGTCGCAGTAAATTCGTCCCGGTTCGACCACCGGCGTGGGCGTGGCCCAACTGTTGAACCAATGAACGGGGTCTGGATTGTCCACCGCGAACAATGGCGTGCGCCAGAGGATTTTGCCCTTGGCGCGGTCAAGGCAGACCACTTCCAGCGAGACGTGTTCCGCCGTTTGCATGTCATCGCCCCCGATCCGTTTTCGCACGACCCCATGCTCCACCGCCAAGGTCAGCCAAATCCGGTCGCCGAGGACGACCGGCGATGACCGACCGCGTCCGGGGATGTTGACTTTCCAGGCAATGTTATTGGTTTCGCTCCAGTGCAGCGGAACGTGCGTGGCCAAAGAAGTGCCGTCGCCACGCGGACCGCGAAGCTGTGGCCAGCTCTGTTCGGCTATGGCAGTTCCGTTGACAATCATCGCCGCAAACGCGGCTGACAGAAATAAGCGCATCGTGAACATTTTTACCCGAATCGCCGCGCATAGTCCATAATTTGTCAATGGCAAGGAAGCAGCATCCATTGACTCAAGCGCGACGCACTCAGATTGAGCCGTAAAGAAATTGTATTGAAGGTAACGGCGCAACCCGGCGAGAAAACATTTTCCACACGCCCCATTCGACTGCGAAACTATTGACAAATTCTATTGCGGAAAATGCTGAAAAGCCGTTCGCTTGTTTGAGTCGGTTCCTCAACAAAAAACAAAATTAAAATATGATGAAATTAATTAAGTCTGTTCTGTTAGTTTCCGTTTTGCTCAGCGGATTAGCGCTTACCGGTTGCAAAGAAAAAGGTCCCATGGAAAAAGCAGGAGAAACCATTGACAATGCCGCTGAAAAAACCGCTGATGCCGCGAAGGAAGCAGGCGACAAGGCCAAAGAAGCGGTCGGCAAATAATTATCCAAAAAGAAATATTGCGGGCTGTAGCAGCCTATCACTGCTTCAGCTCTTTTTATCCGCCATATTATGCGGAGTCGTTTCACCACAATCCATGAAGTTCGTTTGCGTTGGTGGAGAGTTGATACTCCTTCATTTTCTCGATTCTTTTCCACGCCACTGAACCGTCGAGCGCGCCGATGTTTCCACCAACGGCCCCCAGTTCCCTCGAATTTTTGCCGCCGGAATTTGGATTCGTGACATCCGTCCCACCTTCAAGGATGACCCCGTTTTTTCCGTGCGGTGCCACACTTTGCGGCTCTGGAGACCAAACATTTAAATCCGTGAACAACGGGAGCAAGCCGCTTTCAGTCACCTTGCGTGGAGAAGTCCAGCTTTTCTCAGGGGGAACATTTGCCCAAACCACCGGATCGCGACCGCCCAGATAATTGAATCCCAGGACATAACCGAAAGGCGGAAACGAATAGCCGCCTACCGAGAAAGGAGCAGGCAATCCCGGGCAACCAATAATATTTTTATGCCCGCCGTAACTGACGAACAATTGCCAGGTGTTGGTTGAAACCATCGGCGGATAGTCACCTTGGTCGGCGGCACCGGGAGGAAGTTGTTCCTGATGATCGCCCGCATAAAGATGGACGGTGATAAGCATTTGGCGAAGGTTGCTTCGGCAAGCCGTGCGTTTCGCTTTTTCTTTGCTCGTTACAAGTGTCGGCAACAGCAACGCTGCAAGAATTCCAATGATCCCAATGACCACAAGCAATTCGATGAGCGTGAATGCCTTCCAAAAATATTTTGGAAATTTCATAGTGACATCCTGAATTTAGCAGCACTGAGACGAAGCGCCATCCGGCGGCAATTGAGCTTTTGCCTCGGGAACTCCTCGACTAATTTCCTTTCGTGAAGTTTCTACCTGACCGCAGCAACCCGATTACCGGAGTGCCTCCACAAACCACGCGAATCGCTTTTTCAGATGCGCTGCGATTTGCTCCTGCTGTTTTCTTCACAATTTGTTTTGCATGCGCATGGGCGTTGCGGGCTAATCAACATGCCTCGCTGGCAAATTTGTGTCTGCTGATCTCGTCCGCCATCGCCACATTGCTCGCGCTTAACCAACGTTTGCCTCTGCAAAATATTGTTTCGCTGGTCACCGTCATTACACTTTTTTTCGGCACCAGCATGTTGGCCTCTGCCTGGTTTAAAACTAAATTATTCTCTCCGTTTTTCATGGGAAAATTTCCTGCGATGGCGGTGTGGGCATCTCCCCTGCTCTGGGTGATTGCACTGGTCAATGCGCGCGCGATCGGACAACTCCTTCTCCGACCGATACAAAAGACCCCCTTCTACGGTTTGTGGCTGATGGCAGTCGCCAGTTTAATCGCAGCCAGCTTCAACCTCGCCGCCAAGAACGATTGGCAAAACATTTCGATTCAGGTCGGGATGGCAGCCATGGTTTTTGTTGCGGCAACTCCATGGTTCATCGACAAACGGCGGGTGGAACAACTACCAGAATATCAACCGCTGGTCATTATTGGCCTGCTGCTGTTCTGGTGAATTTAACTCGGATGCTCCAGTTCTTTTCTCTTCGTCACCTTAAGTCGGGCGACACGCAACTCGTCCATTTCTTCCACGCGCAAATCAAAATTGCCAATCGTCAACGTGTCACCCGCTTTGGGGAATCCTCCGAGGCGATGAGTGACCCAGCCACTCGTCGTCGTTCTCCCACTTGCCTGGAGCGATTCACCGACCAGTTCGGATAATTCGTGCAGCGGCAGGGCGCCCGAGATTTCCCAGGTTTGTTCGTTTTCTTTTTTTAGCAACGGCTGTTCCTGATCAAACTCGTCCTGAATCTGGCCCACCAATTCTTCCAGAATATTTTCAAGTGTAATGATCCCCACCGTTCCGCCGTATTCGTCAACCACGATGGCAAAATGCATTTTCCGTTCGAGAAAAAGCTGCAAGAGCCTTTCCAGTCGCGAGGTTTCCGGAACGTAAATCAACTTGCGCGCGACCGGTACCAACTCAGCTCCAAGGCGCGCCTTCAAGCGTATGGGATACAAATCCTTGATGTGAACCACCCCCAGTGTTTTGTCGAGGTTGCCGTTTTCGCAGAGCAGGAAACGGGAGTAACGATTTTTCTCGGCCGTATCAATGCAGTCGGTGATGGTCGCGTCCGTGTCGAAGAAAACAATTTCATGGCGAGGGCGCATGACGTCGCGAACGCTGCGATTGCGCAAATCCATGGCGTTCAAAACAATGTCGCGCCCTAAACTACTGCCTCCGGAATGTTTCCGCGTTCCGGCAAAGAGCAGGCGCAATTCTTCCTCAGAATGAACCAATTCCGCCTCGCTCACCGGCTCGATGCCAAAACGGCGCAAGAGCCACATCGCTGAATTGTTTAATATCCAGATAAACGGGAACGAAATTTTGTAAAACCATTCGAGAGGAGCGGCGACCCAAAGCGAAGTCGGTAATGGTTTTTGAATCGCGAGCGATTTCGGCGCGAGTTCCCCCGCAACAATGTGCAGAAAGGTTATGACCGAAAAACCAACGGCAAAGGAAACGGTGTGCTGCACTTTCGGTGATTCAATTTGCAGCCAACTCATCAGTGGATGCAACAGGTCGGCAAAAACCGGTTCGCCAATCCAGCCGAGGCCCAGGCTGGCCAGCGTGATGCCCAATTGGGTTGCGCTCAGAGACGCGTCGAGATTGCCCACGATGCGGCGGGCGATTTTGGCGCGGCGATGATTTCTGGCCACGAGAGGATCGAGTTGTGTCTCACGAATTTTGACCAGCGCGAATTCCGCAGCCACGAAGAAGCCGTTCAGCAGGACGAGGAATGCCACCGCCAAAAATTTTAAGATGATAATGCTCCAGTCCACTTACAGGCTTACCTCTCCGAAAATGGTTCTCAGAATATCTTGAAGGCTGATAATGCCCACCTCGCGCTGATCGCGGCTGAGTACAACGGCGAGTCGCCGCCCACTGCGCTGCATGCGCCCCAGCGCTTGTTCCAGGCGCAAATCTTCGCGCAGATAAAGCGCCGGATTCACGTAATCCCCCGCTGTTTTCTTCAAATCCAAATCTTCAAGGTAGAGCAGCTTTTTTAAACTGATCACCCCGATGATCCGGTTTCCGCCCGCTTCCTCTCGCACCACCGGCAGGCGGGTGAGATTGCGTTCGTGGCAAATTTTTAAAACTTCTTGCATGGATGTGTCGGTCATGACGCTCACGGTTTTGGCCAGCGGCACGGCCACGTGCGCCACCGTAAGATTTTGCAAATCGAGGACGCGATTAATCATGGTCTTCTCTTCCGCAGTAAAGTTGTGGGAAGATTCCTGCATGACGAATCGGAGTTCGTCGCGATTCCCGGAGAGTCGTCCGGTAAAAACTTTTCCACCCGTCCACGGTAAAAGCCAGCGCGTGAACCAACTCGCCACGGAAACCAACGGACGTAAAACCACATGGATCACGCCGAAAGGTCGCGCAAGCAGAAGGCACAGCCGATTTGGAAACAGGCGGAATAATGTTTTCGGCAACAGTTCGCAGAGAATGAAAAACAGAAAAATCGCCACAATGAAGCAGAGCAACTCGATGACTGGCCAGGGATGCAGCCACTGATGCAGCGTCAAAACGATCAAGGTGAAGATGATGAAGTTAACGACTGTATTGCCGACAAAAATTGTCCAAAGAAAGTTTTCTGATTTTTCGAGGTAGCCATGCAAGACGGTGGCGCGAGGATTTCCTGCGCGCATCAGTTGACGAATCCGCAATCGGTTCAGCGCGAGAACACCCGACTCCATTCCGGAAAATAGAAAGGAAAGCGCGGCGCAAAACCCAAGCACCAACAAAAATAGAACAGTCAGGTTGTTCATTTGATCTGGCGTTTGTTCAACGCTTCCACGAGCAACTCTTTGACCCGCCGTTCATCCACCGCTTGCGCGGTGAAACGCAGCCCGCGAAACACCGCGAACTCCCCAACCGACGGAACCACGCCCAGTTCATTGACGAGTAATCCGCCAAGAGTTTCGGCTGATTCCACTTCGCCAATTGGCGGAAATTCACGGCGAAAATCTTCCACGCGCATCGTGCCATTCACGCGCCACCGTCCCGCGCTCAATCGTTCCATGACAAATCCTTGGGTTTCACCTTCCCCACGAATCTCTCCAATCATTTCCACCAAAATATCTTCCATGGTCACGACCCCGGCCGTTCCGCCGAATTCGTCGCGCACAATGGCCAATCCGCGTTGCTGTCGCTGCAAACTTTTCAACAACTGTAGCAAGTTCATGCTTTCGGGAACGAACGATGGAAACTCAATCGCATCGGCCAAATCCACTTGTGGATCGAGCAGCAACGTTCGCGTATTGAGCACGCCGATAATCGTGTCCGGTGTTTCGTCATACATGGGCAGACGGCGATGTTTATACTTGCAAGCAGCCTTGATCATTTCCTCGACCGAGAGATCGTCTGAAATGCAGGCCATTTGTGAGCGCGGTTTCATCACCTCTTTTGCTGTGCGCCGGTCAAGGTTGATGATTTCCAGGATTTTCTCTTTTTCCGAGTGGGCCAGCGTTCCTTGTTGATAGGCGAGTTCGAGTAGTTCCTGGTATTCCTCATCCGCCATGGTGGGCTGCGGTTTGATGGAAGCCGGAAGACCCACCCTCAATATAAAATTGTTGAGCTGCTGCGCAATTTGGCGGAATGGCCGCAGCAGGGTTTGCAAAATCGACATCGGACGCGCAATTCTCAACGACCACGATTCGGGGGCGCGCACCGCGAAAGCTTTCGGGGCAATCTCGGTCCCCAACAAAATGAAGATCAATAAACCGGCAAGTGATGGCAGCAGTGGCCATTGCTCCAGCAACGCAATCCAGAGCAAAGTCGCAATGACACCCGCATTGGCAAACGTGTTTCCCAACACAATGGTGGTAAGCAATTCCTGGGGCTCCGTGAGCAATTTGGTCAGGGTCAAAGCGGATGGTTGCGAATTTTCGGCGAGTTGCCGGGTCTGCCATTTTCCCAGAGAGAAGAAGGCGGATTCAGCAAGCGCGAAAAAGAAGCTCGCGATTGCGAACAAAAAAAGCACCGCCAAAGCTGCGAGGAACGTCACAGGCGAAGTATTGAACAAGACAGGCGAGAGGCAAATCGAAAATTCCCTCTGAAAATCACGACTTTTTCCCTGTGCAATACGGTAACGGATGGACTCACCGTCTAACCGTTCCGACAAACCTCTTTAAACCAGCGGCGGTTTAACTGACTCTTTTCTTGTTTTCGAAGTGTCCTGATTTTTCTTCAAGTGAATAGGAATAAAACACTTTTCATCAGCAGAACCACCTTTTCGACAGCGGAAGATTTCACCGCGCTTTGTAGAATGGCTTTAACATGGCTATTCACAGAGTCTAAGAGATCTCTCCACCGCTCAGACAAGCAGAGGTCATTTGATGGTATGACAAATGCAAAAGAGGTTGGATATGTTGCCGAATTTTGAATCGTTCTTCGGAAAGAAGAGCAGAAGAAAAGTTCTTCCACCAGCCACGATCCGGATCTCCGCATTTTTGTCTCTTCTCAATTTGGCCTC
>JBKJOA010000015.1:0-2630 GCA_046593365.1 Limisphaerales bacterium | reverse complement strand
CGAATTTCGTGACCTCGCCTGGAATTTGTTAATCCAATTGCTTCAAGCGAATGCGGCGATATTCCATTTGTCCGCGGTCGCCTTCGAAGCCGATCGGACCGGTCGCGGGAACTTTCATGGCTTCCTCCAGGATTTCGCCGTTGCAGGTGCAACGCGCCACGCCATCTTTAACCGTCACTTCAATTTCGTTCCAATCTTGCGGCTTATAGTTTTTCAGCGTCTTGTATTTGTCCGGACCCGCCTCGAGATAATCGCGGCATTGTAACTGTGGCTGGCGGATAAAAATACCGCTGTCCGCATTGACCGCCGATCGAAACTCTAACTTCAAATTGAAATCTTTGGGGAATTCCTGTGTCGTCCAAATGATTTGCATCAGCCGAGGTTCGCGCGGATTCACCACCAACATTCCATCCTTGGCGGAGAACCTTTTATCCATGCTCTCCTTCTTTCCATCGAAGTTGTTCGTCTTGTAACCCCAGCCGGTCAGATCTTGGCCGTTGAACAAACTGATGTAACCCGGTTCCAGTTTGAAATCGTCAGCACGCGCCACCGTCAAAGTAAGCGAGCCAAGAAACAAAGCGACAACGTGGAGGTAAATAAATCGAAACGATTTCATAATAATAATTGAGTTCCAGAGAATCTGCACTCGTGACTGTTCAAGGATCAAGCGGCAAATGAACGCCACGGCCGGGTGCGCTTCGATTGGGCTTGGCGCAGAAAAGATTTGTTGTCGTTTAAGCGTGAAGTCACGATAGTCCGACAATTCCACATCATTTATGAATCACGAAATGCTTCGATCAAATCGCCGCCGGTTTCTAAAAACATCTGCGGCCATTCTGGCTGCATCCACCTTGCCAAAATGGTTCATGGAAGAATGCGAGGCAGGCTCCAGCAAGACGCGTGTGCTTTCACCCAACGATCAGCCGGCCATTGCGCTCGTCGGTTGCGGAGGGATGGGGCGTGGCGATGCCAAAAACGCGTCGCGCTTCGGGAGAGTTGTTGCGTTGTGTGATGTCGATGAAGCTCGCATTGCTGAGGCAAAGAAATTGTTTCCTGACGCGACCGCATATAAAGATTTTCGGAAAGTAATGGAGCGCGATGACATTCATGTCGTGATTTGCGGCACGGTGGATCATTGGCACACGCTTGTTTCGCTTGCGGCGATGCGTGCGGGCAAAGATGTTTATTGCGAAAAGCCTCTGACGCGGACAGTTGAAGACGGTAAACAACTGGTTCGAGCTGTCGGGAAAACAAAACGCGTTCTGCAAACGGGTAGCCAGCAACGCAGCGACAAAGATTTTCGGCTCGCCTGTGAATTGGTGCGCAACGGGCGCATCGGAAAATTGCAGCACATCACGACGATTTTGCCTGCTGGAAAACGGGAAGGACCGTTTCAAACTTCAGTCGTGCCGCCAAGTTTGGATTGGAATTTCTGGCAGGGGCCAACGCCCGATGTTGCTTATGTCAAAGAGCGTTGCCATTTTTCGTTTCGTTACTGGTATGAATACTCGGGCGGGACGCTGACCGATTGGGGCGCGCATCACAACGACATCGCGCTGTGGGGCGGCGGTTTGGAGCGCACCGGGCCAGTGAGTGTCGAGGGCAAAGCCTTGTCAGAACCGATTCCCGGTGGCTACTCGGCGATTGCCGATTACAAAATCGAATACGTTTACGCCAACGGCGTGGCGCACACATGTGAAAGCACGCCCGACAACAACGTCAGCGGCGGTGTGGTGAATCCAGACGGAAAACTGCACGGCACACGATTCGAAGGAACGAACGGTTGGATCTGGGTCACGCGAGGGAAAATCAACGCCAGCGCTCCGGAAATTTTGACCGACCCGCTTCCATCGAGCGCGATTCGCCTTTATGTCAGCGACGATCACATGGGAAATTTCTTCGATTGCGTCCGCTCCCGGAAACAGCCGATTTGCGAGGCGGAAATCGGACATCGTTCCGCATCGGTTTGCCACCTGGGTGCGATTTCGCTGCGGCTTGGACGCAAACTCAAATGGGATCCCAAACGCGAACAATTTGTCGGCGACAAAGAAGCGAACACGTTTCTCGAACTGAAAATGCGCAAGCCCTGGTCCTACGATTCGGTGTAACGATGGCCAAGAATTCAAATTTGCAGTCGTCTGACTTATCCAGAAAAAGTGCGTATTGTAGATTGCTCAGCGCGCCTTCGGTTGTGCTATTTTGGGATTAATCTATGCCGATTTACGAATTTGCCTGTCCGAAATGCCGCGTAATTTTCAACTTTCTTTCCAGGCGGATTGAGCCGGATCGCTCGCCGGTTTGCCCTAAGTGCGGCAATAAAAAATTGGCGAAACAGATGAGCAGTTTCGCCGCGCTCAAGGGAGCAAAGGAAACAGCCGCGACCAATCAGAGCGAGCCTGGGATGCCGGACGTTGATGATCCTCGCATGATGCGTGCAATGGCTCAAATGGAGCGCGACATGGCGCACATGGATGAAAATAATCCAAAACACATGGCGCAAATGATGCGAAAGATGAAGGACTTTTTGCCCGCAGGCTCCACGCCGAAAGAATTTGAGGTTGCGATCAAACGGCTTGAGTCAGGTGAGGACCCGGAAAAAATCGAAGCCGATATGGGCGATGTGCTGGGAG
>JBKJOA010000474.1:0-4119 GCA_046593365.1 Limisphaerales bacterium | reverse complement strand
CGCCTTGTCCACCGACACCTGAACCGATTCGGTTCCGATAAACCGTTTCAAAACCACTTTGTTCGCGTCGCCGTTGGACATCGCATCAATGTCTCGCATCAATTCCGCCATCTCTTTGGGCGGCAAAACCCGCAGGCAAGGACCCTCTTTGGCTTTTGGCCATAAAATCAGCGTGAATTCGACCTCTGGTTTCGATGGGCGCCACTTGGCCGGAATCTGCACACGACGCTTCCCATCAACCCCGTGTTGATACAAGGAGTTGTAATAAGTCGGCTGAATTGTTTCTTCGTGACCCATTTTCAAACTTATTCACATCGGTTTTAACCCACTCTTCCCCACCACGCCCCACTTGATGCCATTATGCTCCTAAACGGTCAAGTAAAATTCGATATGTACTTGTTCGAAAGTTATTCACAATGGACAAATTGGTGTGAAAAGGTGGAAAATGTCGGCGAATCTCCTTTTGAACTGTGCTCGCCTCATGACTACCTTCTCCGGCTATGCGGACTCGTGATTTTGACTATGTTTTGCCACCCGAATTGATTGCCCAGATGCCTGTCACGGAGCGGGATCACTCTCGAATGCTGGTGTTAAATCGACGAACCAATGACCTTGAGCATCGTCATTTTTGCGACTTGCCCGATTATCTGCGGGCGGATGACGTTCTTGTTCTGAATAATTCCCGGGTCATTCCTGCCCGGTTGCGAGGAGTAAACGTCAGGAGCGGCGGAAAATTTGAGATCTTGCTGACTCAGGAAAGCGGCCCGAACGTTTGGTGGGCGATGTTGCGTCCGGGCAAACGCGCACCCATCGGAACGCAGATCAATTTGTTGACCCTCAATCAAAATAAATCTGAAATCTCCGCGATGGTTGAGGAAATCAATGCGGAGGGTCATCGGCTCCTTCGCTTTCACGGAACGGAAAATATTTTTACGGAACTGGAGCGCATTGGGGAAATTCCGTTGCCGCCTTATATCGAACGTAGTGAACTTCTCGCCTCAGATCGTGAACGATATCAAACCGTTTACGCGCAAGCCGCAGGTTCAGTGGCTGCACCCACGGCAGGGCTTCATTTCACACCAAAATTATTGGAAGAAATAAAAAAGAGCGGAGTGGAAATTCATTATGTCACGCTGCATGTCGGTCTTGGCACTTTCGCGCCGGTGAAAGCGGAAGCTCTTTCCGATCACGTGATGCACGAGGAACATTTTGAACTCGGCACAGAAACCGCCCGCGCGATCAACCAGGCAAAATCCGAGCGGCGACGCGTCATTGCCGTGGGCACGACTACTATGCGAGTGCTGGAAAGTGTTGCGGGAAAAAATGCCGGAGCGCTGAAGGAAAGTCGGGGCCAGACAAAAATATTTATTTATCCGCCTTACAAATTTGAAATTGTCGATGCGCTTGTTACCAATTTCCATCTCCCCTGCTCCACGCTCTTGATGCTCGTCAGCGCGTTTGCCGCGCCCGGCGAAACGCGCGGACGCGAACTGATTTTGTCCGCCTACCAAAAAGCAATGGAGGAGAAATATCGTTTCTTCAGTTACGGCGACGCGATGTTGATTCTTTGAACTCCGCCGTTCACGATGTGGCGATGCAGGCGTTCGGTGAAGAAAAAATTCTTTCCGCCTGTCAAAAAATTAATCCCGATGACAATGTTTTGATCCATCGAGATGCTTCCGAATATGGCGTCGAGTTTTTGGGCAAAACGGCAATCTACGGGTTGAAAATGATGCGTTGGATAAATTAAAACTACACTCCGGCTCAACTCATTGGCGCTGAACCGCTGCAAGATACCGCGTTTGGAATTAAAATTTTAAAACTGAACAAAGCAAAATCCTCCCCATGATTTCGCAAACATTTTCTCAGGTTAAAATTTCTGAAGTTTGATCTGCCCCGCCGAGTTTCGTTTCCACCCAGCGCGCCAACAGCCAAAGCGAATCCGACAAACGATTGAGGTAAATAATAATTTCCGGATTCTGCAATTGATTCGTTTCCTGCAACGCGCACACCCGGCGTTCCGCGCGGCGACAGGTTGTCCGCGCCACATCGAGCGCGGCGGAATTTAAATTCGCGCCCGGCGTCGCCCAGCCTTTGAACGAAACTTTTTGCGACTCAATTTCCTTCACCAGTTTATCGAGCTTGGCCGTCAATTCGGCTGAGACAATCGAATAGCCGTCTTTGATATACCGGGGCAAATCCTCCACTTGCGTCGCGAGCTCGCCCATGACAAGGACTAAATCTTTTTGAATGAGCAGTAAATTTTCGCTGATGAAATTGTGTTGCGCGGTGGCGCGCGCCATTCCGAGCGCGGCATTCAATTCATCCACCGCACCGTATGCTTCGACGCGCGGATGACATTTGGAAACACGCCGGTTGAACATCAGTCCTGTCGAGCCGGAATCTCCTGTTTTCGTCGCAATGCTCATGCCGGTTTTCTTTCGACAATTCGTTGGTACGCCAAAATTCCGTCCACGATGGCGTGCGCCATTTTTTTGCGATAGGCAGAATCGGAGATGCGCCGGGCCTCTTCGGGATTTGAAAGGAACGCGCCCTCGATCAGAATCGCGGGCATCCTGGCGGTTAAATAAATCATCATTTGCGCGCGTTTCACTCCACGATCTTCCACGCCCAAATTTTTCACCAGTGACTTTTGCATCTGGTAAGCGAGCAAAGTGCTGGCAGCATTTTGTTGTTGGCCGGAAAATTTTTCGGCGGGCTTGCCGCCGTTACTGGAGACGGTGCCTTCCGGTGTGATGCAAAAAGTTTCAGCGCCCTGGACGGAACGCCTGTCCGCTGCGTTGTGATGCAGGCTGACAAACAAGTCTGCTTTGCGTTGGTTGGCAATTTTAGGACGATCCCATAATTCCAACGCCTCGTCACGTTCGCGCGTTTGCACGACGACAAAGCCCGCTTTCTCCAAAAGACGCTCCACCTCCTGCGCCAGCAGCAGGTTCAATTTTTTTTCCTGCAATTTTCCATTGACGAATCCTGGATCCTTTCCGCCATGTCCGGCATCAAGGCAAATGGTGTGGATGGATTTTCCTTCCGACATCTTTTCGGGAAACAAAATCGGATGCAACGTGGACTCTAAATCAACCGGTGAAATATAAACGGCCCCTTTGTCTAAAATCACCCGATGGCTCAGGGTCAGATTAATCCCGCCGATCTGCGCTCTTTTGGAATTGATCTCGAACAGGAGGCGCGTCGTGGAGTTGGTGGCGCCCAACAGCTTTTCGTTCATCACCCATTGCAGACGAATTTTATTGGACTTGGCCCATTGCGTCATCAGGACGTATTCGCGGCCATAAAGTTTGTATTTCTCCAGCGAACTGACCGGGCTTTGCGCCTGCGCCAGAAAATTTCCCGCCAGAAAAAAGAGCAGGAAAATAATTTTCATTCGGGGCGCAATGTGGACAGTGGCGGTGGCGAAATCAAGAATGCATTGGAGCACGGCGTCTCGTCCGCGAGTCAAAAGATGAATAAAAATAAAATTTACTGCTGAAATTTACACATCACGCCTTGAATTAAAAAAAATCAAAATCCTCATCCACCTCTCTCTTGGCTTTCAAGCGAGAAGTGGGCGAGGGTGGTGTAAACCCGAACTCCGAAGTTGAAACGTCATCTGAGAACGAAGATGGGGAGCGCACGCCTCTGGCGTGTGGTTTTCGGCGTCGTGCCGAAAACTTCGTTCCACATTATTTTTTCTCGGAAACACCAGAAAGTTAGTTTGACGAAAGTTCGGACGCGACGTCCGGACGCGCGCTCCCGTTTTAACTTCGGACTTCGGGTTCAATGGGCTTAATCAGTTTCTAACCTGTTACTAGGACAACCGCATCAAATTCCATTCAATCCCTTCAAATACGCGAGAATCAATTCGGGTAACGCTTTACTATAACCGCCCTCTAGCAGACTAAACGTGGGGACTTTCAAATCGCGAATTGTTTTTCCGAGCCAATGAAAATCTTCCACGTCCATGTTTTGTTGGCAGAGCAAATCACCTTTGTAGGAATCGAATCCGGCAGAGACGGCGATTAAATCAGGTTTGAATTTTTTCAATTCGTCCAACCCCATCGAACAAGCGGCGCGATAGTCTTTCGCAGGCAGGTTCGGCGACAC
>JBKJOA010000433.1:0-2745 GCA_046593365.1 Limisphaerales bacterium | reverse complement strand
GCTGATTTTTTCACGGATTGCTGGTGCAATGGAAAACATATTGGCCGACACGAAGGCGGTTACACACCGTTTGAATTTGATTTGACCGATGCGCTCGAACGCCAGCCGGACGGCAGTGCTGGAGGACTCGTGATTTTCCGTGTGGAAGATCCGATGGATAATCGCGAGCAGCCCGTCGGCAAACAGTGGCATTGGTACACTTCCACGAGCGGAATCTGGCAAACCGTTTACATCGAGCCACGCGCGCATTCTTTTATTGATTGCTTCCGGGTTTATTCCGACATCGACAAAAAGACGGCGCGGTTCGAAATCGAGTGCGCCAACACTGCCGACGATTCTGCGGTGCAGATTTACGTCATCCCGCCGGGCGGTGAAGTGCAAAGGTTAAAAGCGTCGGTAAAAAATAATTTCGCGAGCGCCACTCTTGAAATACCTCATCCCTACATTTGGAATCCGAACCAGCCGCACCTTTACAAGCTCGCCCTCAAGCTTAAGAGTAAAAACCAAACCGTGGACTACATCCAAAGCTATTTTGGGATGCGCAAAATTGATTCGGGCAAAGCGGAAGACCCGAAAGCGCCGGCGGTTTTGCGATTGAACAATGTCCCGCGTTATCTTCGGGGGGCGCTGTATCAGTCTTATCATCCCGATGGAGTTTACACGGCGGGTAGCGTGGAAACTTTGAAGCAGGATATTTTGTCGGCGAAAAAGTTCGGGTTTAATTTTCTTCGCATTCACATCAAAATTGATGATCCGCTTGTGCTCTATTATGCCGATACACTCGGAATCATGCTCATGGCCGACATGCCGAATTTCGGTGAGGGTGGCAATACTCCCCTCGGTCAGCGGCGGTTTGAGGAAATGATGCGTGCTGCGATCAAACGCGATTTCAATCATCCTTCGATTGTTGCCTGGTGCGTGTTCAACGAGACCTGGGGTTTCGGCGGGCAGGCTGAGTTCATCAAACTTTTTCCGGATTTAAAGAAAAAAATTTTTAAGTTCACTACGCCCCCGCCACCGGGAGCCGTTTCTGCCGGTGACCCTTCCATTACAGACCAGACCAATTTGGCCGCTGATCAGGCCACGTCTGAAATCCCGGCGCAAAAACGCAAGGCAAATCTCGCCGCTCATGCATGGGTGCAAAGCACCTGGGAACTGGCCAAAAAACTTGATCCCACCCGGCTGGTCGAGGACATGAGCGTGGTGCATTGGGAACATCTGGAATATTTTGCGCACGGAGACACTGACATTAATTCCTGGCACTTTTACATCGACGATTATTATCGCGCCAAAGAACACATTCAGAAAGTGGTCGATGCTTCCTACGCTGGTTCAACTTTTAATTTCGTTCCCGGTTATAGCGACAAAGGCCAGCCGCTCATTAACAGCGAATACGGTGGCATCGGTGCGCTGGACGGAAACCGCGATTGCAGTTGGAGTTTTAAGTTTTTAACGAATGAACTTCGTCGGCACGGACAGATTTCCGCTTACATTTACACCGAATTGCATGACGTGGAATGGGAGTATAACGGGTTTCTGAGTTACGATCGCACTCGGAAAGAATTTGGTTACGATCCGCGTATCATCAACGAAAGTGACACCTTGCCGGTCAATTGTCCGCCGATTACTGAACACGCTCCAGGCAGCATTGTGAAGGTTGAAGTAGCTTCCTCCCACTATTCCACAGTAGCGCACGACAAGGTCTGCTTGAGCTGGCGTTTGGGCGGAATGGATTCCTGGGGGCGCATTCATCAGGACATCGCCCGCGGTTTGGTTCCGATTCCTTTTCCGCATCGCCGCGTCGAACTAGCGCACACCATCGAATTAAAAATGCCCGATAAGCCGATGCTTTGCACGTTGAGTATGGAGGCGCTCGATGCGACCGGCACTGCGGTTGCCAGCAATTACATCCAATTTTTGGTCGCAGAAGGCGCGTTGCCTCCACGCGAAGAATCCGAACGAAATCTGCTTCTGCGCGCAACCCTCGACAACTGGTCGTGCGCCGAATGGAGCGGGCCGATGAGCAATCGGGAAGAAGTTTTGGGAACACGCGTTTGTTTTGGCATGGGTCACGGGTTCTTTGAATGGAATCTGCCGCTTGGAAACTCGGATTTAAAAACGGCGCGCAAGCTCCGTTTCCTTTGCGAAGCATCCTCGCACCGCGCCGACACCCCGCAAACGACGAAGGACCGTTACCCGACCACACTGCACGTTGAATTGAACGGCATTGCGATTTGCAAACAAACTGTGGTGGATCATCCGCACGATTCGCGCGGCGCTTTGAGCTATTTAAGCGGGGGAAAAAATGGAAGGGGCGCTTACGGTTACTTGATTACCGTAGCGATCGACGGCGAGCTGCTGCGTCGGGTTGCGGAAAGCGTTACCGAGAGCAACTTGCGCGTGCGGTGCACCGTTCCGGTCGGAGAACTAGCCGCCGGCGGTTTGACGATTTACGGAACCGAGTCGGGACGGTATCCCATTTCTCCACTCGTTATCGTGGAGTGGTGAAGGGTGCCCAAAATTTATCGGCAATTGTTTTAGAGCCTGTTTGAAAACTCATTTGGGCTTCAACCCGGCGGCGTTCGGAGTTCCGCCTTCAGGCGGTTTCCGCGCTCTGCCACCTGAAGGCGGAACTCCAAACCGGGGTTTTCAAACAGGCTCTTGGAAGATAAAAGCCAGATTTGGAACGGAAACCCCCCGCAACCAATTGCCAGGACGACATAGTCTGGACATTGGCAGTTCAGC
>JBKJOA010000313.1:0-6780 GCA_046593365.1 Limisphaerales bacterium | reverse complement strand
GGCGCTGATGCGATAGAATAAATCCTCGCGCAATTTACCTTCCTTGATCGCGAGATCGGTGTGGCGATTCGTGGCGGCGACAATTCGGCAATCCGTTTTGAAGCTTGCTGATCCACCCACGGGCCGGACTTCCTTTTCCTGAAGAACGCGGAGCAATTTGCTTTGCGTGTCGATTGGCATTTCGGAAATTTCATCCAGGAACAATGTGCCGCCCTCGGCCAAACGAAATAATCCATCGCGATCCGTGTTAGCGCCGGTGAAAGCGCCTTTCTTGGAACCGAACAATTCACTCTCAATCAATTCACGCGGCAGCGCGGCACAGTTGATTTTAATCAGCGGACCTTTGCTGCGCTTGCTCAAACGGTGAAGCAAATCAGCGATGACTTCCTTGCCGGTACCGCTTTCACCGGTGATTAAAATGGAAACATCACTTGTGGCGACGCGCTCGACGGTGCGAACGACATTCTTCATCGATGAGCTTTGAAAAATCGGGAAAATGGCGTCGCGCCGGTCCAAGAGAATCTGGCGATGTTCGAGTGCTTTTTCGAGATTGAACAAAAGGGTTTTTGCGTCGAATGGCTTCGCTTGAAATGAATAGGCGCCCAACTTGGTCGCTTCAACGGCGGTGTCGAAATCCGCTTTGCCGGTGAGAACGATGACTTGTGTGTCGGGCCACTGTTTTTTGATGATCGGCAAGAGATCCATGCCGTTGCCGTCCGGCAAAGCAAGGTCGAGCAACATGGCGTCCGGTTCCGCGTCCACCAGAGAATCTTTTAGCTCCGATGCATTACATTTTGGAATCGGATCAAACCCGCCGGATTTTAAAATTGTGCAGAGCAAATCACGAATTTCGTGGGTGTCCTCAACTACCATCACTTTATGTTTCATATATTTTTTGTGCTCACGCTGGTGCAAGAACAAACAAAGCTTCTAAAAATTGGTTGAAACTCTCGATAACGATTCACCAGACGTTCCGGGTGAAATTGAACCGACAACAAATACGGCAACAGCCCATCATTTTTCAATTCCATGGCTTCCACAACTCCATCAGAACTTTTCCCAGTAATCCGAAGTGGCTTTGCCAAACGGCCAACTGATTGATGATGCGTACTGTTGACACCAAGTATTTGTCTGCCGGTGACTTTGGCCAAAAGAGAGTCGGGCGTCAATATTACTTCATGGACCTTGTCACATTTTCGGTTCATTTGCCGATGGTTGATTGATTTCGGTAGTTGCGTGGGAATATCAACGATCAATGTTCCGCCCAGCGCCACGTTGAGGATTTGATGCCCTCGACAAATGGCCAGTAGTGATTTGTGTTGGCGAAAAATCTCGTCAATTATTTGCAATTCCAGAACATCGCGCTCCGGTTCGATGGCTCCCACAGTTTTTGCGAGCCTCTCCGAAATCCGGGCCGAATAAAGTTGCGGCTGAACATCATCGCCACCCGTCAATAACACGCCGTCAGCCCGACGAACGTATTCCGCAATAAGTTTCTTCGAAGCAGTGCAGGGGATGATGACGGGAACCCCGCCCGCCTGAATTACCGCCTCGGGGTAGCGGTTGGAAAGGCTGATGGAGTTATCAGAAAATTCAACTCCCTGCCGTTGTGTGCTGGGAGAAATTAAGATCAACGGCGCGCTATTCACTCTTGTCCTGTTTCAAATCAACTTCGGGAAATCGTTCCTTGATCGCTTTGACGATGCGCGCTTCTTCTTCTGGCCGCAGCAAACTGCGATTGATGCGTCGCTGCGCGGAATCCAGTAATTCCAACCAGTCTTCCAGCGGCGGATTTTTTACCGTCTCCCAGTTATCATATCGTTTGGACCGCATGAAAAATTTCCACTGGTCGCCGATGTGCTGGGCGTAAACCTGGATTTTTTCGCCTTCGGCGGTCGTTCGCCGCCAACTGATTTCTGCTTTGGCCATAAGTTATTCAGGTAAATCAACGCTCGCGACCGCCATAGCCGCGATCCCTTCGCCCCGGCCGATAAAACCGAGATGTTCATTGGTGGTCGCTTTAATTCCAACTCTCGCCGGATTGATTCCAAGCGCTTGAGCGATGTTCATTTTCATGTCTTGCGCGTGTGGCATGAGCTTCGGTTCCTGGGCAATCATTGTCGCGTCGATGTTAACAATTTTTGCCTGGCGAAATCCAACCTGACGGGCTGCTTCCTCCAGAAAAATTTTACTCGGAGCACCGCGCCACCGCGGATCGGTGTTTGGGAAAAAATGACCAATGTCGCCTTCTCCGATTGCGCCAAGGACTGCGTCGCAAATCGCGTGCATCAACACATCGGCGTCGGAATGACCCTCCAAACCTTTGCTGTGAGGAATTTCCACACCGCCAAGTATGAGTCGTCGTCCGGCAACCAGCGGATGAACATCGTAACCGATTCCAACATGAATCATTGCGCAAAAATATATTCGTGCCTGTTCTGATACCAAGCAATTTCGCTGTGCAATGTCTTCGGTACAGAAAAATGGCCCGGCAAAACTGCACCGGGCCATCTGCGGTAATTTTTTACGCGTTGGTGTTCAACTCGTATTCGTGCGTTTTGTTGAAGCCCGGACGTGGAACCGGATATTTGCCATCTTTGTCGGAAAGCACTGGAGCAGGGCTGTCCATCGTAAACTTGTCCGCGCCCGGTGCGAACTCCTGATCGCAGTTGAGCATGTCGTCATATGATATTTCCTGACCGGTGTGAGCGGCCATGCGGCCCATGGAAGTTGTCACACTGGCTTCGACGCCGCGTTTTACTTCGTTATGTGGCTTGTCATTGCGGATCGCGTCAATCAGTGCGTTCCATTCGTTTTGATACGGATCACGCTCGTTCTCGGCGATTTTGGATTCCCAAATCAAGTTGGCCGGATTTGCGCTGATACCTTTGAAGGTACTGGAAGGCAATCCGCAGTCGCCGGTCTTTGCTACGATCGCCATACCCTTGGTGCCGTGCGCATAACTTGAGTAAATGTCATTGCAACGCGCCACACAACGCCCGTCCATAATCAACCTCCCGCCGTCGGCAAACGTATATTCCACCGAATAGGAATCAAAATTCTGATCCACGTAAAGGTTGCCATCCGGACTTGTGCGATAGTGGCGACCACCCAGCGCCTGGGCCTTTACCGGCCAGGCGTTTTTCATCCAGCAAAGATGATCAATGTGATGAATGTAAAAGTCGCTGAAACACCCGCCGCTTGCCCAGAGGAAGCTGTGGAAACGTTGAATTTGCCAGAGCAATTCGCTCGGTTGGCCGGGCCATTTTTCCGAGAACGCCGAACCAAGCGGCCCCGACATTCGATAGCCGCGCATCAGCAAGATGTCGCCGATTTCGCCATCCGAGATTCGTTGATGGAGTTGTTGGAGAGCGCGGCTGTGACGTGACATCAGTCCCACGCCGACCTTCATATTTTTCTTCACAGACTCTTCGCCCAGAGTAAGCATTCGCTTGGAAGTTGGCCCATCCCCTGTCAATGGCTTCTCCATGAAGACATTGATTCCCTTTTGCACAGCATAAGTGAAATGCACCCAGCGAAAGGCCAGCGGCGTGGTGAAAATTGCGATGTCGCCCGGTTTCAAAGCGTCCATCGCATTTTTGTAACCGTCGAAGCCAATAAACTTTCGATCTTCCGGCACATCCATGCGTTCGGCATGATTTTTTTGCAATGAATCGTGACTTGTTTTAAGTCTGCTCGGGAAAACGTCAGCCATTGCGACCAGTTTGATCGGCCCGTTTTTGACGGATAGCGCATTACTCGCTGCACCAGTGCCGCGTCCACCGCAGCCGATGAGAGCGACCTGAATCGTGTTATTTTCCGCAGCGTGGACATACGGAATGGCAACACCCGCCAGCGCGCCGACCGCCGCCAGTTTGCCGGAGTTGATGAGAAATTCGCGTCGCGAAGATAGATTAATTGTGGGTTCTTTCATAAATGTATATTCCCGACGTTTCGGAATTGATGTCAATTCAAGAAATCTCTTTCGGACGCTTTAATTTGTAGAATAAAATAGACACATCTTCTTCCAGCGTCTTTGTGTGACATCGAGGGAACGGGAACCGAAAGGCGGCACGAAGGTCAAAAGCCCGAGTCAGATGACACAACTATTAGATGCGGCTCACTTCTTTTTTAGTGTCGCCAGACTGCGTTTCAAAGAATTTTCCAGCGGCACTTTGTCCTTTGCCAAACGTTGTTGCAAGAGCGTCAGCACAGCCGATTCATCGGAATCGAGATTTTTCACCGAAGCCCTTGATATATTTTTGTCCCCTCGCCGCAAGATTCTTCCGAGTGAGCCGTCAAGATAGGAATCGAAAACGGCTGGATGCACGTAGCATTTTTTGCAAATCGCTGGCGTGTTGCCAAGTTTTTGCGCAACAGATTCAATCGCTTGCACGAGATTTTTTTTGGCTTGCGTCTGCGTCTTGAATTTTTCGAATTCACGAAGCGCCATCGCTGCCAAAACAGTTCCTGACCAGGTGCGAAAATCTTTTGCGCTAAATTCCGCCCCGCAAATCTCACGCAAGTATTCGTTCACATCCTCAGACTTGACGTCCTGCCGCTTTTCGTTCTCCTCGAAGTATTCAAAAAGATCCTGGCCCGGTAAATCCTGGCAATGCTTTACGATTCTGGCTAGGCGCTCGTTCCGAATATCGATCGTGTGATTTTTGCCTGACTTTCCGCGAAAACGAAATCTCACCCTTGCTCCATTCACTTCCACATGCTTGTTCTGGATGGTGGTGAGTCCGAACGAATGATTGTTGCGCGCATATTCTTCATTCCCAACGCGAATCAGGCTGACTTCAAGCAGGCGCACAATCGTCGCCAAAACTTTTGGCCGAGGCAGGTCTTTTAATCTCAAATCTTTCCGGACACGCTGGCGGATTTTCGGCAGCAACCTGGCAAAAAGGATCATTCGATTGAATTTGGTTTCGTCGCGAACTTCGCGCCAGCGGGGATGGTAACGATGCTGTTTCCGGCCACGCGCGTCACGCCCGGTCGCTTGCAAATGACCGTTAGCGACGGGGCAAATCCACACCTCCGTCCACGCTGGCGGGATGGCCAGGGATTTAATTCGCCCAATTTGTGCGAGATCTGAAATGGCTTTCCCCTGCGGACTGATGTATCGAAATATTTTGCCCGATTTTTTTCGGCGGATTCCAGGAATTTCGTCCGAGACATAGCGCAATCCGGCCACTTCGGCTGATTTTTTAGGGTCTGTAATTATGGGAACGGGCGATGCGGTTTTATGTCTGGTCACCACGAGACTAATATTATCTGGAAGCGCCAATAGTCCAATGGCGTGATTCTCGTCATCGACAGCACGGCAAAACAATTTTAGTCTTTTGCCATGCAACGAACGATTTTTAGTTTTTTTTGTGCCGCCATTCTATTTTGTGTGGGCGCGGTTGAACTTCTCGGAGCCAACCCGCCGCACATCGTCTTCGTCACCGGCGATCACGAATACGGTTCTGAACGCACCATGCCGCTGCTCGCGAAAGAGTTGGAAAAAAAATTCGGCATGCGCACGACCGTCCTCCTGGCCGCTGATGAGAACGGTAAACTCGACGAGAATTACGAAAAAAATATTCCGGGACTCGAAGCCCTGGAGAAAGCGGATCTGGCAATTTTCTTTTTGCGCTGGCGCCTTTTGCCTAAGGAGCAACTCGCCCTCATTCAAAAATATTTGGATTCTGGAAAACCGGTGCTCGGATTTCGCACCACTTCTCATTCGTTTCATTACGCCAAGGGCGACGAGTTGGAACGCTGGAACGCATTCGGCGAATTTGCTTTTGGAACCCCGCCCGGCTGGGGCGCATCCGGCCATACCCATTACGGCCACAAATCGAGCACCGATGTTTCAATCATTCCCGCCGTTGAAAAAAATCCGATCCTCAAAGGCGTTGATCGAAATTTCCATGTGCGCTCGTGGCTTTATCACGTCTTGCCGAAATATCCGCCGACGGGCGCGACCCAACTTCTAACAGGCAAATCCATCGATCCGGAAAGGCCCGCCATCGAGAACCCTGTCGCGTGGACCTACCACACTGAAAAAGACGGGCGCTCATTTTACACTTCGCTGGGGCATCCCGAAGATTTTCAAGTGGAGTCGTTTCAACGCTTGGTCATAAACGCCATTCACTGGACTCTGAACAAACCGGTTCCAAAAAAATGGCCGGGAAAACTCGACATCAACGCGCCTTACGAAAAACAGAAATAATTTCAGCGCAAGTGTGCGCACTGGAAACATATCAATTCCGCCATCCCGAGCCGCGCCCAACACCATCGCGGTGATTGGTGGAACCGTCTTGCTCTTTGGCATCGTACTTATTGTCCTCCCTGGTCCCGCTTTTATCGTGATCCCCGCTGGGTTGGCGATTCTCGCCACCGAATTCGCATGGGCGGGACGCTGGCTCGAAAAGATAAAATGTTTTTTCCGCACCCAGCGGGATAAAATGAAAAAGAGAAAGTTATAAAGAAATTGCCATTGGTTCCGATCACGCATGCTTTGAACATAAACAAATGAACAAGCAATTCCTCATTCACATGGGTGATGAAGTGAAGATCGCTTTGGAAATTGTCAAAGTCTGGCCCGCAACCCCCCTTTAAGTAGAGCGTCATGTGAACGGATTCAGTAAATCGAGTAAATACCTTGCAGCCTTTTTTGGCTTCTCGATCGTTCTCCTGATTCCAAATTTACTTTGCTTCTCCGGTCGTTCCCTGTGAACGTATTAGTGAATCACTATTGCTATGTTGTATTGGCTAAAGAGAATTCTGACC
>JBKJOA010000193.1:0-12581 GCA_046593365.1 Limisphaerales bacterium | reverse complement strand
ACGTTGCGAAGTCCAGGATTTCGATTTAACCGCCCACGCCAATCGCGATGAACTTTTGGATTTCGTCGGGCAGGTTTCGCCGCACACCGTTCTGCTCGGCCACGGCGAAGAAGACGCCCGCCAATGGTTCGAACAACAAATCAAATTGCGCTGGCCGAAAATGAAAGTCATCCAGCCGCAACCGGGCTTGAGTGTGGAGGTATAAGACACTGTCCAGAGGTGAATAATTTTAAATCATCGCGACTTCGCTTTTCATTTTTGGTCATTCTGATTGGCCTGTTGTGCGGGTGCGTCCACGAACATTTTACTAAAGGCCGTGGTGATGTCGGGCAGTTTATTTTGCGAAAAGGAATCGATTTGGGCGGTCGCCCCAAATCGACGAATGGTCTGCCAATAGTTCAAGACCGTTGGCAATTTGTTGAAGACGAGTTCGGAGTGTTAGTCGATATCCCAGTTTCGCAGTCTTTGGCTCTCGAGACTTTTTTGCGCTCAACATTCGGCGCACCTAGTCATGAAACCGGTAATTTTACCCTTTGGAATGTTCAAGATGTCGGCGTTGCAATTTACTTTGAGCGATTGACTCCCGATGGGAAAACATCGTTGAGCATTCATCCACAAATGTCGGATGAAAAACGCGGTCGGATGTTTCAGAAGATGACTAAGACTGTTGAGAAAAATACGAGGAGTTGGAAAAAATAAAACCTTTACTCACTCGGCTTTCTTCATCGGCCAATTCCCCGCGACCAAACCTTTGTAGCCGCCGATGAGCGACGCCACATTTTTGTAACCCATGCGTTTCGCCACATCCGCCGTCAGCACGGAACGATAACCGCCGCCGCAATACATGATAATTTCCGCATTCGTGTCGGGAATTGTTTCCTCCAAATCACGTTCCAAAATTCCTTTGCCAAGATGAATCGCTTCGACGGCGTGACCTTTTTTCCATTCGTCATCCTCGCGCACGTCCATCAAAATGGCTTTCGGATTTTGCGCGAGCCGCGCGTGAGCTTCTTCGATGGAAATTTCTTTGACATGCGGACGAGCTTCGTTGACCAGTTTGAGAAATCCGGGTGCGTGTTGCATGTCAAAACTTTAGTTCGGAAGATTACGTCGGCAAGTAAGAAGACGCGCGTTAATCACGCAGTTGCTCGCGAGGCTCCCGGCCTGCTTGGTAAGCACCTGGAATCAGTCGTTGTCCTGATCCTCTTGCAACGTCACGGCCCAGGCAGGGTAAGGTACGTCGCTGCCTTTCATGGCACGCCAGAGAATTTTATTGAGCAAGTCCTCGGGACAGGCATCGGGGCGGCGAAGGTTCAATCGTGCGGAGGCATAAGCATCGCGTCGCAGCGCGGCTCCGCGAATCGCTTTTGGTTCCGGATTCATCTGGTCAAGAGGAATATTATTCGCCACCGATTTGAACGGAGTGTAGTCAGGCGAATCGGTGAAGCAGTCGAACATCGGCGTTGCAGTGGCGTCGAACTGGTTCATCGGAGACATTCCAAGAATTTGTTCCATCGTGCGCAGTAAACTAGTGGTGTTGTATTGCGTGCTGACGACGGCTTTGCGTTTCGCCCAAGGGCTGATGACATACGATGTGGTGCGATAACCACTGATGTGATCCCAACCATTTTGCGGATCGTCTTCGATCCCGAAAATCGCCATCGATTTCCAAAAGGAAGAATGGCTTAAGGCTTCAACAATTTGGCCAAAGGCGAGGTCGTTGTCGGCGACCAAGGCCGCTGGCGTTGGAGTGCCTGCTTTCGTGCCGCTGGTGTGGTCGTTCGGCAGACAGATAATGACCATCTGAGGCATGTTGCCGTCGCGTTCCCACTTGGCCAACTGGTTGGTGATGTAGCGCGCGCGCCACACGTCTGGAACTGACATTTCCCAGCCTACGTAATTTGTGGACGTGTAGGGACGAATGCTTTCGATACTGGGTTGGCTGGAGATGAGGACCTCACCGCGCGGGTTCTGGAACTCTGCCCAATAATCTTTCCACCTTGGTTCGCCCTTGCGTTTAAGGTCGGTCCATCGACAGGTGGGTTGGGCGAACTCGCCAAAATTCCAAACGGAAACCCGGTGTTTCAGGGCATTATCCCAGATGAAACCAGCGGGTGAATAGGCGAGAGCATCGTTTTCATCTTCGCCCATACCGTCTGGATAACTCCGGGGCCAACCGGCAAACGATTTTTCCAGGTAGTCAGTGCCAAAAGCCGTTGTACTCCACTGATGACCATCCGCACTAAGAATTCCGCAGCAGTAAGTGTTGTCGAGCAGGACGAAATCACCGGCGAGCTTGTGCTGGTTAGGGGTCACCTTTTCACCGAAAATGCAGAGAGAAGGATCGCCTTTTCCTTGTGCCATATCACCCATGATTTGGTCGTAAGTGCGATTTTCTTTGATCACATACACCACATGCCGAATAGGACTAGGCTCACCGATGCGTTCAGGGACTGCGCGGGGCGGTTGACTCGAACGCGGTTTAGCTTGTGCCAACGCAAGTCGCTCATGGCGATAATTTTTATAGACCGTGGCTGAGAGTACGGCTAATTCCTTGGTTTTGGGCAGCGGCACTAGCGAGAGGGAACCGGTGTAATGATGGGAATTGAATCCATCTCGACCTGTTTCGCCATCTCGCCGAGGCTCGATGGCATGACCTTTAATATTGGCAACACATAATGTTTTTCGTTCGGCATCAATGGCAATAGCTCCTGGAAACCAACCCACGGGAATCAAGCCAAGCAGTTTTGAAGATCGATTGCGCGGCGAGAAAGCGATGACAGCAATTGCGTTTTGAGTGCCGTTCGCGACGTAAAGGGTCTTGCCGTTCGGCGCAAAGCAGAGCGCGTTGGGCGAAGCACCGAATAAATCCGCCGGGCTTTGTTTTGTCCAGATCGTTTCCACCACCGCATCCGTGCGCGTATCGATGACGCTTAAATTATCAGAGGCGGCGTTGGCGCAAACGACGTAACGCTGATCCGGAGAAATTGCCAGAGCGGAGGAATGGAGTTGCACGAGGATTTCTGCTTTTAGGGCGGCTACGGGAGACGAAGCGTTTAAATCGAGAACGGTCACGGAACCTTCCTTAGCGATGTGGCGTATGGGATCCACTTTTACCTCGGTGCCACGACCGGCAGGGCCGGTGAGTTCGCCCGGTTTGGGCCGCCGACCGCCCCAGTTACTCACATAAGCTTTGTTGCCCGTGAGTGCGATATTGTAGGGTGCAACCCCGACATCGAACTTGCGCAGCACTTTTCCGTTGGAAATCTCCAATTCGAGCAATTGATTGGAAAGATCCGCGCAAACGTAAAGTTTTTTTCCATCGGCGGAAATGGCTAAGCCAGTCGGAATTTCTTCCTTCCGGCGCGGCGCATTCGCGAGCGGCAGCGCAATGGAATGGGAAGGGGCGACAACGCCGTCCACATCCACCGCAAACACTTTGATGCTGCCATTTACGTTACTTAAAAAAAGCCAGCGACCGTCATGGGAAAAAACCATGCCGGTAAAGCTCGCCTGCCCCTTCGAGTCCGGCAGAAGAATGTTGGCCGAGGCAACTTTGGGCTGAGGCTCGTTCTGCGTTTCAGAAGGAAGAGCAACTCGTTGACGAATCGATCCGGTGGCGGGATCGATGATCAGCACCTCGCTCGTTTTTCCTGAAACCGCGAGGATGCGGCCATCGGGTGAAAGTGCAAGCGCCTGCGGCCTAAGCCCAGAAAGTTCAACCTGTTTTCCGAACGGAGTGACGATCTGGTTCACTGGAGTCATCAGCCGATTCCCAGCGGAGTGCCCCACCGGCTCGTTGGGTGAATCAATAGTTGCCGCTGGGATGTTGGGTGCGTAGAGGAGGCACAATGTTGGGAGAAGGAGAGCGCGAATGATGGTGGATAATTTCATTGGCTTTGGAAAAATTTATAAAAAAGAAAAATAATTTTGCGTCTATGGTTCAAACTCAACGATAAACTTGGGCGGCTCAATGAAAACCCGTTGTTCGTTCGCCATAAACAATTTTTTAAATTGAGAAAGCAAGAGTTGGAACCGGAGCTTTCGCCCAAGAAATCTAAGGCCAGTGCGTGAAAAGTTTTCTCGTTACCCAAGAGAGAGATAATGCACGAATTCATTGTCGGCACGACCGGTTTTGGTTCTGAGTGCGTTGAAGATTTCTGAGATGCCGATAGCCAACCAGCTTCTTCTCTTTTTCGTCCCAGAGACGAACGGAGAAGGATTTCAAGCTCGAAAATAATGTGATGGGTTTTACCTGCTGAAAGAGCGGATTAGCCAGGTGGCATCTCTCCAGGTTGTAATTTGGAATGCGCGGGCTTAAATGATGAATATGATGAAAGCCGATGTTGCCGGAAAACCATTGCAATATCTTCGGCAATTTGTAGAAGGAACTGCCCTGCAAAGCCGCTGCGGTGTAATCCCATTCCTCGCCCCTCTCCCAATAAGCGTCCTCAAATTGATGCTGCACGTAAAACATCCAGATGCCGACGCTGCCCGCCACCAACATCACCGTCAACTGAATCAGCACATACGCTTTGATTCCAAAAATTGCGCTCAGCCCGACGGCCATGCCCAGGATCGCCAGGTTCATCCAATACACCGAGTGACGTTCCCGCTGGCTCGCTTTGGGCGAAGTAAACCGTTGCATGACCAGAAACAAGAACAACGGCGCAATCCCGAACAACACGATCGGGTTGCGCGATAGTTGATACGCAAACCGTTTCCAGCGGGACGACTCCAGGTATTCCTGGATCGTCATCGTATAAACGTCCCCCGTGCCGCGCTTGTCCAGATGGCCTGCGGTGGCATGATGGATGGCGTGTTCCCAGCGCCAATGAAAATAAGGCGTAAACGTCAGCATGCCCGCAATGAATCCCACAATGTCATTGGCAAGGGCGGATTTGAAATACGAACCATGCCCGCAGTCATGGAAAATGATGAAGACACGCACCAGAAACAGCCCTGCCAGCAAAGCTAGAGGCACGGTGATCCACCCTGACACCTCCAGACTTCGATACATCAAATACCAAAGCAGCGCAAAAGGGATGATGGTGTTGGCGATTTGCCAAAGGGCCCGTCTTGTCGATGGCTCCTGATATTTGACTACAATCTTTTTCCAGTCTGCTGTGCTGCTTCGTTGTTTGTCCGGGGTTAAATCCAAATCATCTGTCATATTTTAATTCAAGTTCACTAAAACCTTCAAGGCATCGCCGCTGAAGGTTGGCAGATCTTATTTTTTTGAAAATTAACTTAAGCTTAAGTTTTACATCCGGCTAAACATTTTTTTTGGAAATCTTCAACACGGGTTTCAGTTTTCCACGAATTAACTGAGTCCACGATTGTTTAAATAGCAGGATGACTTTCTCCTGACACGCCCTAAGTTGATTTTGAACTTAACGCTTTTATAAAGGAGAAAAAATGAAAACTCGACTTTACCTTCTTGGCAATTTGACGTTGGTGTTTCTTTTCGGAGCGGCTCCGCTTCGCAGCCAGTCCGAACCGAAGGTCAGCACCAAAGACGTGATGAAATTCAAACTGCATCACGCCCAGCGTTTGCTCGAAGGAATAGCGACGGAGAATTACCAAGTCATAGCCGACAGCGCGAAAGAATTAAAAGCGCTCAGTCAGCAGGCCGATTGGCAGATTCGTCAGACGCCCGAATACCAAAAATTCACTGCCGACTTCGCCCGCCATGCCGATTCCTTGCTCAAAGCGGCGAACAACAAGAATGTGGATGCGGCCACCGTGGCCTATTTCCAAATGACCGTCAGTTGCACGACGTGCCACAAGTATTTGCGCGGGGAAAAAGGGGTTGGGTTGAATCAAAACCAAGAACAAAATGCTGCAATCGCAGCCTTGGAACGAAAATTAGAGAACAAATGAACAACAAGGAAAAACTAGAAACAATTTCACAAAGGGTGGTAAAGGGATAACCTTTCGCATTCATCTTCAAGGCAAAATTAGTTGGTCAGGCTTGGATATGTGTGAAGTGCAGAGAGAGGGCATGAAAGAGTGGGGTGGCCAACGGGATTCGAACCCGCAACAACAAGCTCCACAAGCTTGGACTCTACCATTGAGCTATGGCCACCAACCGCGACTAAACTAGTTTTTCGCCGGGGAACCGTCAAGCAATCGTCGGTTCTGATAATTAAACCTGGATTTTTCGCGGATATTGCTGGTTCGCTTCGTAGTAAGTTTTTTTTAATTTGATGAGCGGGTCGTCGGCTGCCGGTTGCATGGTTCCATTTTCATCCACAGCGCGAGAAACAAGGGTGTGCTCACCCCTAGCCGGATTTTTCCAATCGCAACTCCAAAATGTCCATCCGTATTTGGCCCGTTGTTTTTGGTGGAGTTGTGTCTTGAGCCATGCGCCGTCGTCGATCTTCAACTCCACGCTGCGCAACGGTGTGCCATCGGTCCAGGCCGCGCCGCTCACGCACAACGTTCCATCGGCCTTGCGCATGACGCGCGCGACGATGGATTTGACGTTCATTTTCGTGACGCTCGTTTCGCGCCAGAGGGTGCAATCGGGCCTTTCTTCTCCTCGAATCGTCACATAATCGCGTGCCATGAATCGGCCCATGTAGCGACGATCATGGACTTCAATTCGCTTAAGCCATTTGACCCACGCCACGCCGTACCAACCGGGCACAATCAGACGCAACGGAAATCCGTGGCCCGGAGCCAGCGGTTGCCCATTCATCTCATAAGCCAAAATAATTTTATCCTGCAATGCGTCAGGCGCGGAAAGGCTGCGCGCGAAATTTTGCAGGTAATCGTGATCTTTGATTTTCTCGGACTTCTCATCTGAGCCGAAGAACACCACTTCAATTCCTTCCTTTCGCAAACCGCATTCGCGCAAAAGCGGTGCGAGCGGTGTGCCGGTCCAACGTGCATTCCCGACTGCTCCCATAAACGTGGGCGACGAGCCGTTGCCCGAACATTCCAGCGTCGCGATAATCTCTTTCCGACGACGCGACTTGATTTCATCCAACGAAAATGTTTTTGGCGTCTTGACCAACCCGGTGATTTCCAGACCCCACTGCTTCATATCCACCTTCCCCGCGCCATAATGGCTGACGGAAAAGAAATTGTCCTCCGGCGTTATCCAATCAGTGAGTTTCTCCCAATCAACCATCGGGCGATTGGGTGTGGCAGGCAGACGATCCAGAAATGGAACCAGCGTTCCAGTTGTGTCAGACTCCTTGAAGCCGAAAGCAGAAAGTGGAAATTGTGATAGCGCGAGAGCGGCGGCCGCGACGCTGCCTTTGATGGCTTCACGGCGCGTGAGAGAATTATTGGGCATGACCTGAGACTGCTAAATTTTTCAGCGGGACACAAATCTTGTTATTGAATCCGTTTCCGTGTGGGTCATCGTGCTATTTACGCGCCTCTCAATCCAAAGCCGGTTGCAAACCGGCGCTCCACTCTGTGGCTTTTCGTGCGAACCATGAAAGATGCGGGCTAACCATTTATGCCGAACTGAAATCAAATTGGTACCCCCTCCCGGAATTGAACCGGGATCAACGGTTTAGGAAACCGCTGCTCTATCCATTTGAGCTAAGGGGGCAAAACTTCAAACGAATTCATTTTTGAACGAGTTAAGCTCGGCTTCTATGAAGCATTTGCTCGAACGCACGTTTGAAGATCAATTATCCTTTGGCCGACGGCGGCGGCAAGCAGTTTCAATATTTCGCGATCAGCCGAATGTGGAAAAATCATGTTGCTCAAGATCTTCGGAGTTGAAGTTACGGCGCCTGGCCGCTGCTTCAAACTTTCAGGGAACTATTATCTTTCACTTCCTTTTTTTCTTTGTGCGAACGCTAAATTTTACCGTGGGCCGTCCCGCTTTGCTGACGATGCGCGCATTGTTTTTTCTCCTGATGCGTTCGCGTCGGGCTTCCGGTGAAAAGTAGGAAAATACGACCGCGCCGAAAACGAGAGCGATCATTCCAACCACCACCAGCGCAATTGGATTATCAAAATTCATGTGAAAATGTGTAGAGTTTAGGTGCGGCTTGTAAAGTCGTGATCTCCTAAAAACGGGAACGCAATCCAGCTTTCCACGCTCTGAGCGACCCACTAGACTTTCTTTGATGAAAGGCATCATTTTGGCCGGAGGGACTGGCTCCCGTTTGTTTCCGCTGACGCTGGTCGCGGGCAAACAACTTCAGCCAGTTTACGACAAACCGATGGTCTATTATCCGCTGGCAACGCTCATCGAAAATGGGATTCGCGAATTCTGCCTCATTTCGTCGCCGCAGGATTTGCCCCGCTTTGGCCAACTGCTGGGCGATGGGAAAAAATGGGGCGTCTCCATTGAATATCGCGAACAGCCAAGGCCCGCTGGCATTGCGCAATCCTTTTTGATTGCCGAATCGTTTATCGGAAGCAATTCCGTAGCGCTGATTCTGGGAGATAACATTTTTTACGGTGGCGATGGTTTTCACCGCGCCTTCACTGAGTTTAAAAGTGGTGCGACGATTTTCGGTTATCATGTCAACGACCCGGAACGTTACGGCGTGGTGGAATTTGATTCCATGGGCCACGCGATTTCCATCGAAGAAAAACCGAAGTTGCCCAAAAGCAATTACGCCGTTCCCGGTCTTTATCTCTACGACAGTACCGTTGTGGCCATTACGAAAAAACTTCAACCTTCATCCCGGGGCGAATTGGAAATTACCGACGTCAATCTCGAGTTTTTGAGGCGCGGAAAATTGCACGTCCAACAGTTGAGTCGCGGGTTCGCGTGGCTCGATGCCGGCACCAGCAGCAGTTTGCACGAAGCTTCGGCTTACGTGCAGACCATTGAAAAACGGCAGGGGATAAAAATTGGTTGCCCGGAAGAAGCCGCGTTTCGCAACGGCTTTCTCACGATGGAACGACTCGAATCACTCACCGCCAACATGCCCAATTGCGAATATCGCGACTATCTCACCCGCATTCTGCGCGAAGCAAAACGATCGCTCGCCGAAAATTAACCATATCGCGATGATTATTCTTCTTGGCAGCACCGGCTACATTGGGCAGGCATTTCAACACGCCTTACAAGCTCGGCGCATTGCGTTTGCCTCCGTCTCACGCAAAGAACTCGATTACACGCAATTTCCAAAACTGCTCGAACATCTGCGCATTACGAAAGCGACGTTTGTCATCAATGCGGCGGGTTTTACCGGCAAACCCAATGTCGATGCGTGCGAAATCGCGCGTGCGGATACGCTGCTCGGCAACACGGTCCTTCCAGTCACAGTGGCGAACGCGTGTCTGGCCGCCGGGATTAGCTGGGGCCACGTTTCGTCCGGTTGCATTTTTGCAGGCGCGAAAATTTTTGAAAATGGCACGATGCGAGTTGAAAAGGATTTAATGCTTCCCGAGCTAATGTTGTTTCGTGAAAAAAATCCGGAGGCCATTCGCGGATTCACCGAGGAGGATGCGTCCAATTTTTCTTTTCGCCAACCACCGTGCAGTTTCTACAGCGGCACGAAAGCGCTCGCTGAAGAAGCGCTCGCTTCCGCTGGTGAAGGATTCATTTGGCGACTGCGAATTCCATTTGATGAATTGGATGGCCCTAGGAACTTCCTGAGCAAACTTCAGCGCTATCCCCAAGTGTACGACAACGTAAACTCACTGTCGCAGCGCCGGGATTTTGTCGAGGCGTGTCTCGATTTATGGGAACAGCGTGCGCCGTTCGGAATCTACAATGTGACAAATCCCGGCTACGTTTCCAGTCGTGAGGTCGTGCAAATGATTAAGAAATTTTTACACCCCAACCGCACGTTTGAGTTTTGGAAAAGTGATGAAGAGTTTTACCGCAGCGCAGCACACGCGCCTCGATCCAATTGCATTTTAGATGTCTCAAAACTACTTGCGACTGGTGTGAAAATGCGACCGGTCCGAGAAGCGCTCGAAGATTCTTTGCGAAACTGGAAAATATTTTCCTAAAATATGCGACTACTCGTTACAGGCGGCGCAGGGTTTATCGGATCAAATCTGATCGCGCATCTGATTGATCGCGGCGAAGTCGAACGACTCGTCAACCTCGATTGCTTGACCTACGCCGGGCATCTCGAAAATTTGAAATCGATTTCGGACCATCCAAAATATCATTTCGAAAAAGTAGATTTACGCAACAAGGCCGCGGTCGCTTCCGTCCTGCGAAAACATTCCATCACTCACATTCTTCACCTTGCCGCCGAGTCTCATGTGGACCGCTCGATTTCAGCGCCGGACGATTTCATTCAAACCAACATTGTCGGCACGTTCAATTTGCTCGAAGCGGCGCGGGCGCAATGGGCTGATGATTTTGTAGGAAAACGTTTTCATCACGTTTCCACGGATGAGGTTTACGGCAGCCTCGGGTCGTCCGGTTTTTTTACCGAAGAAACGGCTTATGCGCCAAATTCTCCCTATTCTGCCAGCAAAGCTGCCAGCGATTTTTTGGTGCGGGCGTATCATCACACTTACGGTTTGCCCGTGGTGACGACGAATTGTTCGAACAATTACGGCCCATTCCAATTTCCGGAAAAATTCATTCCGGTCATCCTTCAAAATGCGATCGCACGCCAGCCCATTCCGGTTTACGGCGATGGTTTGAACGTGCGCGACTGGCTCTATGTGCGCGATCACGCCGAAGCGCTTTGGCAGGTTCTGACGCGCGGTGAATGTGGAGAGACTTACAACATTGGCGGGCAGAACGAATGGAAAAATATTGGCGTCGCCGAATTAATCTGCGACGTATTCGATGAACTCGCGCCTGGCGCTGGCGGCAATTCACGCGAGCTGATTACATTCGTCAAAGATCGTCCCGGCCACGACCAGCGCTATGCCATCGACGCCACAAAAATCAAAAATGAACTGGGCTGGACTCCGGCGCACGATTTTGAAACCGGAATTCGCGAAACGGTGCGGTGGTATTTGGAAAATCAGGATTGGGTTAAGAAAGTGATCTCGTAGCCGCGCTCTCACGAGACGCGGCCACAAAATCAGTCCCGGAAATTTTTAAAACTCAGCGACACCGGAAATTCTTTCGCTTGCACGGCGCCGATCACCGATTGCAAATCGTCCCGGCTCTTCCCCGTCACCCGCACTTGTTGATCCTGGATCTGCGTCGTCACTTTCAATTTTGTTTCGCGAATGAAAGTCGTGACCTCTTTCGCGACGGGAGTTTCGAGTCCTTGCTTGATTTTGATGACCTGGCGGGTGTGGCCGAGCGGAGAAACTTCCGGCTCACCCTTATCAATATTCTTCATGCTGATCTGGCGTTTCGACAATTTTCCGATCACGATTTCATGCAGCGCGCGCATCTTGAATTCATCATCCGCCGAGAGCTTGATCTCATTCTTATCGAGAACGATTTCTGCCTTGCTCCCCTTGAAATCAAAGCGCGTGGCCAATTCCTTCTTAGCTTGGTTGACTGCGTTCTCGATTTCCATCGAGCTAACCTCCGAAACAATGTCAAAAGATGGCATGGCCGGAAATTAAATTGGAAATCGGTCGCGCAAAAGGCAAAAATGGTTCAAATGACTAAGTTGCCCGCAAACGAATCTGTGAAATTTTTTAAGATCCGATCAACGCATGTAATGAAGTTGGCCATGAGTTTTTGTGCTCTGCATGTCTTTGCGCAAGGGGTATTCGCCCAGTTCCAGACGGCCTCTATCAAAGGTGCAGAAGGTCGGTTGACGGTTTCCAACAAAGTTTTCTTCCTCAGCGGCGCGGCGAAAAAAGACGAAGAGTTTTTCGCTTTTCAACCTTTCGTCGGCAATGGACAAATCAGCGCACGAATTGAGCGGAATGCAAAATCCCCTTTGAAGGCTGGTTTAGTTTTGAGTCAGAGCACGAATTTAAATGGGTTGGATACTTCCCGGCGCGCGGGGATGTTTTTGATGGGAAGCAATCTTGTTTTTGAACGCCTGACCGAGAATAGGGGAGCTCCTGCGAGCACGATCAAAACGAATATAGCTGGTGAATGGTTGCGAGTGGTGCGTGAAGGGAATGCTTTTAGCGGCTACTATTCTCTCGATGGCACGAATTGGATTCAGATTAGTGCGGACACGTTAGAGGCGCCTGATCAAATTTTTGCAGGGCTTGCTGTGGTTGGAGGTGACGCGGCTTTCAGCGACGTCCAAATCGTGACCGCGCAAATGGCTGGGCCACTGGGAAAAACCGGAATGGTTTTACCGAAAACTTTTTCACTCAGAGCGAAGGTCACGAGTTTTGGAAAGCTCCCAAAAACCGTCGAGTTCTTTACGGAGACAGACAAAATCGGTGAGGTAAATGAACCGCCCTACACTTTGAATTGGACGAATGCATTGGCCGGCCCCCATTCACTAACTGCCAAAATTACGGACGAAACCGGTGCGGGATTTTTTACTGAACCAGAAATCTGTGAAATAGGCCTGCCGAAGGCGAAGGTGACCTTTATTGGCTTGGATGAGGCCACGAAGGGGAGTTGGAAAGGAAAATATGGGGCGGAAGGATATGCCATAGCCAATGACAGCACCAATTTGCCGCCCGGTGTGCAACTCACGGTGGTTCCGGGCAAAAGTAGCTCGTGGGAAATTTGGGCTTCGGAAGAGCGATCC
>JBKJOA010000068.1:0-12084 GCA_046593365.1 Limisphaerales bacterium | reverse complement strand
GTTATTCAGGCTTTTCTCCTTCGGGTGAGCCGACTGAATCCATCAAAGCAATCAGAGGCAAAAAGAGCGCAATGACGATACTGCCAACGATGACAGCAAGGAAAACAATCATGATCGGTTCCAGAAGGGAGGTCATCGCCGAGACTGCATTATCTACTTCTTCGTCGTAATTGTCGGCGATTTTCATCAACATTTCCGGCAAAGCACCGGTCTGTTCGCCGACGTCCACCATACTGATGACCATTGGCGGGAAAACATTGGAGGCTTCCAAAGGAGCCGTGATTGTCTCTCCTTCTTTTACGCTTTCATGAACAGCAGCGACGGCATTTCCAACAATCACGTTACCGGAAGTTTCTTTAACAATCGTGAGTGCTTGGAGAATTGGGACACCACTGCTGACCAGCGTGCCGAGCGTTCGTGTAAATCTGGAAATCGCCACCTTGCTGATAACCGGCCCGAGCAAAGGCATGTTTAGTTTGAACCGATCAAACAACCTGCGTCCTGGTTTTGTGCGAATGAACAAATTCAGCCCAATGACGAAGACAACAACGGCTCCGGCGGTGAGAATAAAGTGATTCGCGATGGCATCGCTGATGTTCAAGACGAACTGTGTAAATTTTGGCAGAGATTGGCCGTTCCCCAGGGTGCCTTCAAAGATCGCTTTAAACTTCGGAACGACGACGACCATTAGAACGGTCATAATCGCCACAGCGACAACCATGACAGCGATAGGGTAGAACATGGCGGCAATGACTTTGCCTTTGATTTTCTGCGCCTTTTCCATGAACTCGGAAAGACGTTTCAACACGACTTCGAGAACACCGCCCATTTCACCGGCTTTCACCATGTTCACGAACAAGCGATTAAAAACTTTGGGGTGTTGCGCGAGACCCTCGGAAAAAGTGCTGCCGCCTTCAATGGAAGTACACAAATCGCTGATGATATTTTTCAGCGTGACGTTCTTTTCCTGTTTGGCGAGAACGCGAAGTCCTCGGAGCAACGGGAGACCGGCTTCAACCAGGGTGGCCAATTGGCGGGTGAAAACCGTGAGAACTTTGGATTTAACTTTTCCGCTTAGCCCGGGAATTTTGATCTGAAAATTAGCGCCGGCCTTTTTTCCTTTTGCTTTGGCGGGGGACTGACCTTTTTTCTCGACCTTGCTTTCGACAACCTTGGTGGGGAAATACCCCATTTCCTTGATTCGCCCAATGGCCTCGTTTTGGTTGGCCACTTCAAGGGTTCCCTTGGTTTCCTTACCTCGAGAATCCATCGCAACATAGTTGAACTTTGGCATAGGATCAGGTGTATTTTACGACTTCTTCTATAGTTGTATCACTATCGAAAATACTGCGCAAGCCATCTTCGCGCAAGGTCACCATTCCCAACTCCACCGCCTTTTGTCGCAGCACAACGGTGGGCGCGCGTTGATTGATTAATTCACGGACCAATTCATTTACGACGAGCAATTCGTAGATTCCTTTTCGGCCTTTGTAACCAGTGTCGTTGCAAACAGCGCAACCCCGACCGTAATAAAATACTTTGTCCCCAATGTCATGAGGAGAAAGATTTAACAGTGACAACTGCGATTCGGTCGGCTCGAAGGGGGTGCGGCATTTTTTGCAAATGGTGCGCACCAGGCGTTGCCCCAACACCGCCATCAGGGTTGAAGAAATCAGAAAGGGTTCAACGCCCATGTCGATGAGACGTGTAACAGCACCCGGAGCGTCATTGGTGTGCAACGTGCTTAAAACCAAATGTCCGGTAAGCGAGGCTTGAATCGCGATTTGCGATGTTTCCAAATCGCGCATTTCCCCCAGCATGATCACGTCCGGGTCTTGCCGAAGAAAGGACCGCAACGCCTTTCCAAAAGTCATCCCCACCGCATCGTTCACGGCAACCTGCATGATTCCTTCAATGTCAAACTCAACCGGATCTTCTGCTGTGAGCAATTTTGAATCAATTGTGTTAATGCGGCGCAGACAGGAATAAAGCGTCGTTGTTTTTCCGGAACCGGTCGGGCCTGTCACAACAAAAATTCCATTCGGCTGAAGGATCGCTTCGACCACATAATCATGCACGGGCCTCGGCAAACCGAGTCCGTCGATGTCCAGGTTCACCGCTGAACGATCCAACACGCGCAACACGACTGATTCACCAAATTGCGTCGGCAAAGTTGAAACGCGCAAATCGATTTGCTTCGTGCCCACTGGCATGGTGATGCGTCCGTCCTGCGGCAAACGTCTCTCAGAAATGTCCAGGTTCGCCATGACTTTCAGGCGTGAAATGACTGGAAGAGCCAAATGTTTGGGCGGCGGCGCCATTTCATAAAGCGCACCGTCCACGCGATATCGAATTTTGAATTCGTCTTCGAAGGGTTCAAAATGAATATCACTGGCGCGATCCTGAACGGCCTGGAAAATAACCAGGTTGACGAATTTAATAATCGGCGTTTCATTCGCCAAATCGGTCAACCCTTGCGTCCCGCTAGAACCCAACTCCTCCACTTCTCTGGCAAGGTCTCCATCTGCACCCAGTTCCTTTAATATATCGGAGACGCTCTCGTTGCTGTCTCCGTAAAACTTGCCAATCGCTTTTTCGATTTCTCCCGGATCAGCCACGACCAATTGAATTTCGCGACGAACGATGAAGGCGAGTTCATCCAAAATGGATGGGTTGAGCGGATCACCCAGAGCAACCCGGACGGTCGAATCGAAAACAGCCACGGGCAAACATTGATACATCCGGGCGGTGTTCGCCGGGATAACCTGCAACACTTCAGGCGTTAAATCCTTTTCCTGAATCTGGATGACCTCCGTGCCGAGATGGTCCGCCATAATTTGCAATTGGGCGTCACGGTCAATCAAACCGAAGTCATGCAAAATTTGCGCAAGCGGTTTACCGCTGCGGGTATGTTCTTGCACCACTTCTTCAAGCTGTAAATCATCAAGCAGATTGCGATCTTTGATGAGTTCGAGCAGCGGATTTGAAACGATTTCGGACATAGATTACTCAGGTTGAGGCTGCTTGGCTGCTTGCGCCATTTGCGCTGCTTCCATTTCCTGTAATTTTACCAGAACGGTCGCCGGGTCCTGAGCTTTGTTGATAACTTCTTCACGGGAAATCCAGCCTTGCTGATATTTTTCCATGAGAAAACCATCCAAAGTCACCATCCCGTATTTCGCGCCCGTTTGAATATCCGAGTTAATACGAAAAGTTTTGTTGTCACGAATCAACGCCGCAATGGCGGGCGTGTTGATCATGATTTCATAAGCCGCAACGCGGCCCGGTTTGTCGGAACGTGGCAACAATAATTGAGAAATAACGGCCTGCAAAACGGTGGAAAGCTGGATGCGAATTGTCTCCTGTTGATTCGCCGGAAATGCATTCACGATACGATCGATCGTCTTGGATGCACCGGTGGTGTGCAGAGTTCCGAAAACCAAATGCCCTGTTTCAGCAGCAGTAATGGCCGCTTCCATCGTTTCCAGATCACGTAATTCGCCAACCAGAATCACATCAGGATCTTGACGCAATGCGCGACGCAGCGCTTCGGCAAAGTTCGGCACATCCACGTTCACCTCGCGTTGGGTGACAATCGCTTTCTTGTGCTTGTGATAATATTCGATGGGGTCTTCGATCGTTATGATGTGCGCGTCGTCACGTTCCTCGTTAATAATGTTAATCATCGACGCCAGTGTGGTCGTTTTGCCTGAACCGGTTGGACCGGTGACCAAAACCAAACCGCGCGGTTTGTTCAACAATGTGCGTACCACAGTTTGCGGCAAACCGATCTGTTCCAAAGAGAGGAGCTTGTTTGGAATTTGTCGCAACACCATCCCGAAATTTCCTTTTTCCTTGAAAACACTCACACGAAAACGGGCCAGTTCGCCAAAAGCAAAACCAAAATCCGCGCCGCCGTTCTCGCGCACATGTTGAATGTTGTCTTCCGAAGTAATACTGCGCATCAACTCTTCCGTGTCTTCCGATTTTAAATGCGGACCTTCGACACGATGGAGAATTCCGTGCAGACGAATAACGGGTGGCACTCCGACACGCAAATGCAAATCGGAAGAGCCTTCAGAAACGACCAACTGCAGTAAATCAGACATTGAATACGACATAATTTATCAGGATTGAATTTGGGCTACTCCGTTTTTCATGCGCCTCAGTCCACATCGCCCACGGTGGCTCGAATGACTTCTTCCGGCGTCGTCAAGCCAGCCAGCACTTTGCGCGCGCCGTCTTCACGGAGCGTTCGCATGCCCATTTCGCGCGCCCGTGTTCGTAATACTGAACTCGGCACGCGATCATAAATCAATTTGCGCGCTTCATCATCAATGACGAAAACTTCGAACACTCCGAAGCGGCCGCGGTAACCATTCTTGTTGCAATCACTACAGCCTTTGCCACGTTTGAACGTGGCCCCTTGAACGTTGTTCGGATCAAGATTCAACGAACGCATTTCAGAATCGGTCGGCTGATACGGTTCCGCACAACGCTTGCAAATTTTTCGCACCAGACGTTGCGCCATCAAACAGCGCGTCGATGATGCCACCAGGAACGGTTTGACGCCGATGTCAATGAGACGCGTGACCGCGCCGGGTGCATCGTTAGTGTGAAGGGTTGAAAAAACCAAATGGCCGGTCAACGATGCATTGATGGCAATCGTCGCTGTTTCCATATCGCGAATTTCCCCCAGCATGATGACGTTCGGTGCCTGACGAAGCATCGAGCGCAAGGCCGCTGCAAAAGTCAGGCCAACAATTTCACTGACTTGCACCTGGTTGATACCGGAGAGCAAATATTCGACAGGATCTTCCACGGTGATAATTTTTCGGTCCGGTCGATTTATGAAATTCAGGCACGAATACAGCGTGGTTGTTTTTCCCGAACCAGTCGGCCCGGTGACGAGCAAAATGCCGTCAGGCAAACCGATCATCCGCTCGAAGGTCTGCTGGTCATCCGTAAAAAATCCAAGTTCCGGCAAGCCGAGTCGCAAACCTTCCTTGTCCAAAATACGCATTACGATGCTTTCGCCGTGATTGGTTGGCAAACACGAGACGCGCAAGTCAATCAGCTTGCCTCCGACTTGGGTTTGAATACGACCATCCTGCGGAATGCGCCGTTCGGCGATGGACATGTTCGATTGAATTTTCAACCGGCTGATGATCGAAGCCTGCAACCGCTTGGGCGGGCTTTTCATCTCGTGCAGAACCCCGTCAATGCGATATCGCACGCGAAACGTTTTTGCCAGCGGTTCAAGATGAATATCGGATGCGCGCGCCTTGAATGCCTCAACGATTAAGGTGTTTACCAACTTGATGATCGGAGCATCGGCATCCACTGTGGAACCATCGTCCCCTGCTTCGCCCTTGAGGCCAGCGGTGCCGATCTCAACTTCACCTTCGGTAATGTCCTGAATCATTTTGCCGACGGAATCATCGGCTGCGCCATAATATTTATTCAGGGCAGCATCAATGTCTTCATCGGTCGCAACACGAAGCTCGATGTCCATGTTGAGCGCGCGTTGCAAACTATCAATCGTGTCCAGGTCAGATGGATCACTCAATGCAATAGCGAGGCTGTTGCCCTGTTTTGCTACCGGAACCGCGCGATAACGTTTTGCGATATGACGAGGGATCGAAGAAATCACATCATCGGCCAGACGAAGATCACTAAAGGAAACAAGTTCGTAACCGAAATGACCCGCTTTGGCTTGGGCAACGTCAATCGGGCGGATGATTTTTTGCGCGAGCAAAAGATCCACCATGCCTTCGCCGGTATTTGCTGCTTCTTCGCGGAGTGGGGCCAACTGTCCGTTGGTTACAAACCCCATATCAACCAGTAATTCTATTAGATAATCGTCTTTCGCAGCCACAGTTTACCTTTTGATCAAAACATTTTGCTTATTTGCCTCAAATAATATCGGGCGAACCTTCATTGTCAAACTTGGACAAAAAATTTCCCAACAATTTCCGAAAAAACTTGTGCGAATGTGCCGATGCGATCTTCACGCAACAAAATAAAAAAAACCGCGGGCTGATTCATCAAGCACGCGGTTAAAGCGATTTCCGCAACGAAAGTCGCTGTGGTGAATTTTCGTTTAGAAAGAATAGCCAAGACCGACGGTAAGGAAATAGGATTGACCAAGGTCGAGTGCCGCTTTTCTTCCATTCTCAACATGCGAGTAATGCCCGGCCGCTTGATACAACGCCCCAGCCGAAAGGCTCACGCTTTCGGAAAGAGCGTAAACAATATTTCCACCCACATAACTCCCCCCCAACACCTTGCTGTGGGAACCCGATCCACTCCGGGATTGTGAGGTCAAATCAGACACACTGGTAGTTTCACGATATTTAAATTCACTATCCACGAAGAGCACTAACAAGCCGCTGCTCAGCAATAAAGAAAATCGTTTGTTCATAGGAATTTCCCAATACGGCCCCAGACGAATTCCGAAGATATCAGCATCAAAACTCCGGTTCCCGGTGGTAATCGCACCATTCGCTACCGTGATCGGAGAGAGCTGGGCCGGAATCGTGCTCAATAACGGGTAACTTTCAGTTATGACAGCGCCGGGTGGCAAAGGTAGGTTTCCACCCAAGGAATAAGCATAACGCGCTTTGCTCGCATCACCGAATACGGTTCCGTGGTCATTAATGGTTACGTCCATGAAATTAAAGGCGGCCTCGATCCCCCACATCGTTTTTTCCCCACGCCCGAATTCGCGGCTGTAGGTTAATTCAAGTCCGTGTTGTGGATCGTTCTCCCGGTTTTTGGAAGTCCCATTCGCGGGAGCAGAAGAACTGCTCATCACGATCGTGTCTCCCTGGTATTGGCTGGCGTTATTGTAATTCCAAAACTGGGTTTCATTACCCAGGTTGCCGCTTGAGTCCAGTCCGATAAAGCCATCATCGTACTGCGCAACGATGGTGTCGGGGTTGCGGTTTACTTGCGGCGTGTAACCACCCAGATGTTTAAACTTGGTCGTGATATTAAATCCGGCTCTGTAATTGATGCCGAAACGGTTAAGGGGTTCGCCACTGTGATCCTCGACATCCGAAGGAGTCACGCGGGAGGTTTGAGCCGAAGCGGCGGAGGCCATCACCATCGAGACCAAGGCCAGTCGTTTCACCATGAGGTTGCATTCCATATAGTTTCTATGTTTAGGGTAGCAGGATTATTTTATAGAACCGTTTTTCTGTGATCGACGGCGCACTTTCTGTTCTCGGAGCGCCGTTGTCAATCCATTGCACTGTCGTTCCAGTTCCATTGATCGATGGAACCGATGTCTTCCAATTCACCAGATCTGAACTGTATTGGACGACGTAGATGCGATTCTGTAGTGTTTTGAATTGCATCAAGTAGCTCTTATCCAACAAGCGCACGAAGAGGTCAATCTTCTGTGGCGTTCCGGTTATTACCACCGGAGTAAGCGTCTGCACAATTTCCGTAATTAATAACACGTTGGTCGGCGCGATCCGGCTCGGCACCACATATTCAATGATTAGCTCCGCCAAACCTCCTGGTAATATGGCTGAGTTATACTGCACAAACGGGACACCGCTGTTGGTGCCGGTGGCATTATAAACCCGCACTCCAGTGGGGAGATTATAGACCAAAACCCGCGCCGCCTCGATTGTGGCTGGAGTCGGATTAGAGAGTCGCACCCGTTGCTCGAAAAGTCCGGTTTGACGATTCAACGTAATCGGACCAGCAAAGGTCAACGGTAGTTTCTCGATCAATGTAATCGTCACCACACTGGACGTGGCAGACAACCCCGAGTTATCCGTGGCGACAGCAGTCAATTGGAATACTCCAGCGGGCGCATTAGTCCAGACAACAAAGAAGGGTCCATTCGTAACGCTACCCAACAGATTAGTCCCACTAAAAAATTGCACAAGGGTGACAGACCCATCTGGGTCTGCGGCATCCGCAACAATTGTTACCGGTTGGCCAACCACAAAAACTGCCTGATTTGTTGGCGTAAAAATATTGACCGTAGGCGGCCCATTGACCGTGATCTCAAACGTCTGAACCGCCGAGGTATCAACCCCGCCGTTAGCCGTTCCGCCATTGTCTTTAAGAACAACACTGACCACAGCCTTTCCGGCCATGTTCAGCGCGAGATCAAAGCTAAGAGTCCCATCAGCAGCGATGCTGGGCTGTGCCGAAAAGAGCGACGGATTGTCGTTGTTCAATTGAAACGCCAGGGTTTGGCCAACTTCATCAGCCGGGCCAGCAGAAATTCCCGTAGCCCAACCTGGATAGGTCTGAGCACCGCTGTTCTGATTCACCGGCAGATTCGGTCCTGCCGTGAATGCCGGGGCATCGTTAACTGCGCTAACCGTTATAGCAACAGTGACAGTAGAGGAAACCAAATTACCATCACTTGCTTTGTAGGTGAAAGAGTCGGCCCCGTTGAAATTTTGATTAGGTGTGTAAGAAAACGATCCATTAGAATTTAACGTCAGTTGGCCATTGGAAGTGGTGCTCACAAGAATTGCACTCAGCGAGTCTCCGTCCAGGTCTAAGTCATTAGCCAGTACACCAGGAGAAGCCGTATTTAAACTCTGATCTTCCAGCACTGCGTAAAACTCACCGGTTCCTGCGGGAGCGCGATTCAAAATCGTCAGGTTGGCACAATTTGTTACTGGACTGCCACAAAGACCGCTTACCACAATGCAATAGCTTCCTGCGCTGTTCGTGGTGAGGTTATTCAAGACTAAATTTGTTCCAGTGCCAACTTGTTGCCCATTGCGAGTCCATTGGTAATTCAGCCCCGTGCCATTCGCCTGCACGGTGAATGTGGCATTGCTGCCCACGAAACTGGACTGGTCAGATGGAGGCGTGGCGATCGATACGCTTTCGTAGCGTCCCAAAACCGCGCTGTTGGTAACCGGCGTTCCGCAAGCACCGCTGACCACCACACTATAGAGTCCAGCACTGGTCGCGGTCACTTCTGGCACGAACAATACACTGTTCGTCTGTCCCACAAACACGTTGGTTCCCTGATACCATTGATAACTCAACCCTGTGCCGCTAGCACTAACACTGAAATTTGCCGCTGTTCCGGGACAGTTGGTTTGGCTAACGGGAGCCGTCGTTACAAATACGCTTTCGTTTACCGTCAGGCTCACGCTGTTCGTGACCGGCGTTCCACACGTCCCGCTCACCACCACGCTGTAGCTGCCAGCATTGGTTGCTGTCACTCCCGGCAAAATCAACGTGCTGTTTGTCCTACCCGGCAGCGGATTAGGCCCTCTAAACCATTGATAGCTCAACCCGGTCCCGCTCGCGTTCACACTGAAACTCGCTGTCGTTCCGGGACAGTTGGTCTGGTTCAATGGCGCACCTGAGATCAACACGTTCTGGTTTACCGTCAGGCTCGCGCTGTTCGTCACTGGTGTCCCGCATGTTCCACTGATCACCACACTATAAAGTCCAGCATTGGTCGCCATCACTCCCGGCAAAATCAACGTGCTGTTGGTCCTACCCGGCAGCGGATTAGGCCCTCTAAACCATTGGTAGCTCAACCCCGTCCCGCTCGCGTTCACACTGAAATTCGCCGTCGTTCCGGGACAGTTGGTCTGGTTCAATGGCGCACCGGAGATCAAGATGTTCTGGTTTACCGCCAGGCTCGCGCTGTTCGTCACCGGCGTTCCACACGTCCCGCTCACCACCACACTATAACTGCCCGCACTGGGCGCGGTCACTCCGGCCAGACTTAATCCGCTGTTCGTCTCGCCACTCAACAAACTCACTCCTTTATACCATTGATAACTCAACCCGGTCCCGCTCGCGTTCACACTGAAATTAGCCGTCGTTCCAGGACAGTTGGTCTGGTTCAATGGCGCACCTGAGATCAATACGTTCTGGTTTACCACCAAGCTCGCGCTGTTCGTCACCGGCGTTCCACACGTCCCGCTCACCACCACGCTATAACTGCCCGCACTGGGCGCGGTCACCCCGGCCAGACTTAATCCGCTGTTCGTCTCGCCACTCAACAAACTCACTCCTTTATACCATTGATAGCTCAACCCGGTCCCGCTCGCGTTCACACTGAAATTCGCTGTCGTTCCAGGACAGTTGGTCTGGTTTAATGGCGCTCCTGAGATCAACACGTTCTGGTTGACCGTCAGGCTCGCGCTGTTTGTCACCGGCGTTCCCGCCGCCCCATTAACAACCACGCTAAATGTACCGGCATCACTTAAGGCGACGTTCGTAATGATTAAGCTGGAATTGGTTTGGCCATTTAAGACTCCCACCCCTTTATACCATTGATAGTTCAAGGATGTCCCCGTCGCGCTCACATTAAAAGTAGCGGTCGTTCCTGGGCAATTGGTCTGGTTCGCAGGAGGCGAAACTACCGTAACCGGTAGTGGAACAATCGTAATCGTAACGGTTGCGAGAGCAGAATTTGTAACACCATCATTAGCACGGTATGTAAACGTGTCTGTGTTATTGAAGTTGGTTGGAGTATAAACAAAGGATCCATTATTACTAAAAGTCAAAGATCCGAAACTCGGACTGCTCACAAGAATGGCTGCAAGGGGGTTCCCGCTTGCAGATGTGTCGTTAGTGAGAACGCCTGAAGCGCTTACCGTCAAAACAGCATTTGCATTCACGCTATAAAAATCGGGATTGGCAACGGGTGGACTATTGTTCTGAACGGTCGTTACGACGAATGAAGTATTGTTTGCACTATTAAGATCATCTTCGGAACTGTAAATAGCTGCATAGTTGGTAAAGGACGAACCTGCAACAACATTGGAGTTCACCATTACCTGATAGGTAACGGATCCATTGGCTCCCAACGCCAAATCGGGTAAATCCCAAACGATCGTATTCCCGATCTGTACTCCTCCACCCGAAGCTGATCCCGCAATATAGGTAACAGAAGGCGGGCATATGTCCGTCACCTGCACTCCTTTTGAAAAAGTACTCCCGGGGACATTAAGATTTGTATAGTAAATCGTGTAGGAAATAATTTCATTAACCATAGCGAAAGCTGGCCCCGCTTTTCGTACTGTCAATTCGGGGCTGCCAGGCCCAGCACCGGGTTTAAAAATTTGGAGAGGTGGATTGGAAAGTTTCAATTTGCTACCAACGAAGTAATGCGCTCCAGACGCCAAACGGGCGAGAAATCCTATCGTGCCCGGTTGATTATTCGTGATGTTGACTGTGAATGTGTAATGCCAGGAGCCTGAGACGTCCGTGGTTAAAGTTGGTCCCGCCGTTATGACAACGTTGGATGAGGGAACAAAACTCGTTAAGTTTTGAATCCCATAAATCGGGCCATCGTTATGCGCAAATGTGATCGTCACCACCTTGTTGCTGACGGGGCCTGCATTCAATAAACTGCGACATGGGATGTATTGCAATTCCAGCCAATTCTGCACGATTCCACTTATCCAGATTCCACTCGGTGTGCCGTTAGTGTCCAGGCTGCTTTGACCCTGGAGGTCATCCGCGTTGGCACTTTTAGCTCCTGCGAAGAGGGAAATACAAATCAGAAATACCTGACAAATTTTCAGCATTTGATTCACTTTTTCTTTTTTCATAGTAACGATAACAAAATTTCAAAAATGACTTAAGCAGCTTCAATGCCGAAATGCTCCACCCCTCGACAGGAAACGGCACAATACTGTCTCAAATTGAGAATCAGACTCTCCGAAACACTAGGGTTGAACGTTAACGTGTGTCAAGGGTTAACCCTGAGGCCAAGCAAGGGTTAAACCTTAAGAACCTAGAATGTGGAATTGGAACAAATGCTCAGACTGTAACTTTAAAGGCTTCGCCTTTTTTTACAGAAAGCGCGAAGGAACTCATCAGCACTGGAATTTGTTCCAAATCCTTCAGGCTGACCAATTCGACGGGCGAATGCATGTAACGATTTGGCAAGCTGATTAACGCGCTCGGGATTCCGCCGCGTGTCCAAAAAATAACATCTGTATCGGTACCGCTCGTCGCCGACATGGCTTCGTGTTGAAGTTTAATTTTCTGTTTCGCCGCAACCGCTTCAAGACGTTCCACCACGACAGGGTGATTACAGCCGCCGTGGGTTATGGTTGGTCCGCAACC